>CAZOEX010000124.1:0-7157 GCA_964578925.1 uncultured Gemmatimonadota bacterium
GGCTCGTTGCGGATGATCTTCACGGCCTCGATCACCGTGGCCACGGCGGCCGGCGGCATGCTGGCGCTGAAGATCAGGGCCCGCGCCTGGTTGCGCAGGAAGTCGATGACCGTCTCGTCGCCGGCCGCGAAACCGCCGATCGAGGCGAGCGACTTCGAAAAGGTGCCGGTGATCAGATCGACCTCGTCCGTCAGGCCGAAGTGCTCGGCCGTCCCCGCACCGCTGTCTCCGAGGATGCCGAGCGAATGCGCATCGTCGACCATCACGGCCGCACCGTACTCTTCGCGTAGCTCGCAGATGCGGGGCAGATCGACGATGTCGCCTTCCATGCTGTACACGCCGTCGACCACGATCAGCTTCCCGCGCTCGGGATCGGTGCGCTGGAGCTGCCGTTCGAGCTGGTCCAGCTCCGCGTGGCGGAAGCGTTTGATCTCGCCCCAGCCGAGCCGGGCTCCGTCCTGGATGCAGGCGTGATCGAGCTTATCCAGGTATACCGTGTCGTTGCGCCCGATGAGCGCGCTGATCGTGCCGAGGTTCGTCTGGTAGCCGGTGCTGAACACGAGGGCGCGCGGCTTGCCCACCCAGTCGGCCAGATCTTCTTCGAGCTGGTCGTGAAGGTCGAGGTTCCCGTTGAGGAAACGGCTCCCGGTGTTCCCGCTGCCGTATTTCTCGAGCGCCTTCCGGCCAGCTTCCAGGATTCGCGGATCGTGGGTCAGCCCCATGTAGTTGTTGGAGCCGATCATGACTTTCCGCTCCCCGTCGATCACGACCTCGGTGTCGCGAGACTCCTCGATCCGCTGGAAGTACGGATAGAGTCCGGCCGCGCGCAGATCACGGGCTACGGTGAATTCTTCGGCCTTCGCGAAGACCTGCATACGGTTCGACCTTTCGGGGGTGTTCCGGGCCGGAGCGTCGTCCTCGGGCTGCCCGGTGTCGGCCGCCAAGCTACCGGTGGCCTCGGAAGCGGGCAAGAAAGGCTTCTTCGCGGGATCGGTCATCTGGAACTCCAGTCGGACACTGCTGGACGGCACGTCTCGGACACGCCGCAGGGCCTGCGTTCACCGTGCGGTAAGTTACCGTTTGATGAGATGGTGACAACTCGGAGCCTGTTCGACAGCCTGCAGGCTCAGATCTTGAACTCCGTGAAGATCCGCTTTTCGGTTTCCCCCTCGCCCATCAGCTCGGCCTCCATCTCGACGTACGGTTCGAGCCCGCTGCCCTGGAGTTTCTCGCGGAATAGCTGGTCGAGCTGGAAAACTCCCGCCGAGTTCGACATGAGGATGCGGATGCGGATCGGGCGGTCATTTCCCCGCTCGATCTTCACCTCTTCGATCGCCGCGGCCGAGACGCTGTGGATGCTCGCCGATCCGGCCTCGAAGGGGATGCGGGAGCGCCCCTTCGCCATGTCGAGCGCGTCGGCGATGCGCACGACGCCGGCCTCGACCGTCAGCGGCCGGCCGCCGCTCCGGTGCGAAATGATCGCGTGGAGCACCTCGGAGCGGACGATCGTGGCGACTCCGGTCGGATAGAGCTCCGGGAGCAACTCGTCGAGCTTCCGCTCGGCGATGAAGAGGGAGTACGACTCGTGATCGGGCCGGTGGATCGACATGCCGAGGTCGTGGAAGAGGGCGGCGAGCGCGACGATCACCTCCGCGTCGTTCTTCTCCATGCCGTAGTTCTCGACGACGCTGGGGACGACGTCGGCGTCCATGAGAAGTCGCATGAGCCGCACCGCGATGTTCAGGACGATCTTCACGTGCACCGGCCCGTGATCGGTCATCCCCAACCGCTCGATCGCGACCACGTTGGCCGCCGTCCAGAGGGCGTAGAGCTCATCGTCGGCGTTTACCCGCTCCATGACCTGACGGAGCTTCGGGTTGTGTCGGTTCGGAACGACGACTTCGATGCGATCGGCCAGCCGCTCCTCGAGCGTCATGCCGGTAGAGGGGTCCAGGCCGAATTGTTCAATCTCGGATGTCATCGGGTCGGGTCCGGGGAAAGGGACTTGACTTCGACAGGAGCGCCGTCATTTCGCGCTGAAAGGCAGGGTGCGCGGCGATGTCCTGGTGGCCGGCCCCCGGAAGTTCGATCAGCCGCGCCCGCTTGCCGAGGAGCTCGGCCAGACGGCGGCCCTGGATGATCGGAATCGTCCGGTCGTCCTGGCCGTGGAAGATCGTCACGGGCAGGTCGCACTCCTCCAGGTAGCGGTCGGTCCGCAGCGGATAGCGCAGCAGAACGGTCGGGACGAACGGAACCATCCGCTTCGCAATGTCCTCCGCGCTGACGAAGGGGGCAAGCAGGACGAGATGCTCGGGCGAAGGGCTGGCGTGGCAGGCGACACGCGCGGCGAGCGGCGCCCCGAGCGAGTATCCCACGATCGTGATACGGTCGGGAGTGTACCGCTCGGCGAGCCAGTTCCACACCGTCTCGATGTCGGCGTGAAGCTGCTCCTCCCCGTCGATGCTGCCGTCGCTCTTCCCGTAGCCGCGATAATCGACGACCAGGAAGTCGTGGCCGGCGTCCACGTAGAGGCCCGCGTGCCAGCCCCAGGACTGCAGGTCTCCCGCGTTGCCGTGCAGATAGAGGACGGCGCCGCGGTCGGGGGGAACTGTCGCTGCGTCCGGTGGGGACCCCGCCGTCCCGGTGGCCGGGGCGTCCCTCCGTCCGACCGCCGGAAAGAGAAGGGCGCTCAGCTCCACTCCCGGCTCGACCTCGATCCGACGCTCCTCGAAGGGCCGCTCGAAATCGAACTCGTGTGCGGCCGGCAAGGACGAAGGATGGAAGATCACGCTCTCCTGCTGGAAATAGTACCAGGCGCAGATCAGCACCCAGACGGCGAGGATCGCCGCGGGAAGCAGGAGGAGCCGCATCGTTTCCCGGGTCACCGGCTCGGGGTCGGACGCCGGCGCCCCCGCAGAGCGCGATGCGCTTCGAATCGGGGCGATGGTCGGATCAACGCTCCCCCGCCTCGAAGGCCCAGCGTCCCTGGACGTGGGCCGTCACGGTCAGGTCTTCGGGCTCGGGCAGAGACTGATCGGCCGCCCGCCCCACGGCCATCGTCTCGTACGCCACCATGGGGCGCGGGACCGCCACGTTCTCGGTCGAAAGCAGGACGACCGCGCCCAACCGACCGCCGGCCGCACGGGCGACAACCGCCGCGTCGGCCCGCGCCTTCTCCACCGCCAGCGCCAGGGCCTCCCGCCGGGCACTTTCTTCTTCGGACGACGAGTAGGCGACTCCGTCGACCCGGTTCGCTCCCGCACCGACGGCCGCCTGGATGATGCGGCCGACATCGGAAAGATCGTTCGTCGTCACCCGCAGGCTCCGCTGCGCGAAGTAGCCGGCGTCTCGTGGTCCCTCGGGGGTGTACTCGCGATTCGGGCCGATGCGAACGCCCGTCGATCGGAGCGAGTCGGGCTCGATGTCGAGGGCCTCGATCGCGGCGGTCACGGCCTCCGCGATGGCGAGGTTGCGCGACGACGCCTCGTCGGGCTCCGGCGCGACGGTGTGGATCGTCACCGAGACCGTGGCCCGGTCCGGCCGCAGCGTGACCTCACCCTCGCCGCTCGCCACGACGACGGCTCGCTCGGCGGCGGGTGACGTCGGCTGGGGCGCATCCTGCGCGTGCGCGAGCGACGCAAACGATGCGAGGAAAGCGGAGATCAGAACGGCCGCCAGGCTCGGTCCGAGCACTCTCCCCTTCGATGATCGAGCGCACCGTAATGATCGAGCGCGCCGTGCACGCGAGCGAAAGGGTGCGGTATCGTCCGTCGAAGCAACTTCGTGGTATGTCGTGGACATGGTTCCCCCTGGAAGTGACGAAGCGGTCGGCACCCAACATAACCCGCCCGCGGGAGGGGAGAGAGTTCGACGGCGAAATTTCGGTGGCGCGCCTTCCGTCCGTCGCCGAAGTTGCGAGCCATGAGGGTGAACGAGGACGCGGGTGCCAGGATGGAGCAGATGTCAGGATGGAAGAGACGATGATGGAGAGTCCCGGAATCGAGGGCGCGCGGGAGCTGCCGTCCCGCGAAACGATGCTGCAGGCATTTCTCGAGCGCGACGACTCGTACGACGGCGTATTCGTCACGGCCGTGGTGACCACCGGCATCTTCTGCCGGCCCACCTGCGGAGCACGCAAGCCGAAGCCGGGCAACGTGGAGTTCTATCCCACGCCGCGCGACGCGCTGGTGGCCGGCTACCGGCCCTGCCGACGGTGCCGGCCCCTGCGTCCGGCCGGCGCCGCGCCGACATGGCTCGCCCCGCTGCTCGAGGCGGTCGATGCGGACCCGACGCGTCGCTGGCGCGACGCCGATCTCCGGGAGATGGGGCTCGAACCGTCGCGCGTTCGGCGCTGGTTCCAGGCCCATCACGGAATGACCTTTCACGCGTACAGCCGCGCCCGCCGGCTCGGCGAGGCGATCGGCCACATCCAGGAGGGACGACAGGTGTCGAGAAGCGCATACGAGGCGGGATACGAATCGCTCAGCGGCTTCAGCGAAGCTCTGAAGCAGCTCGCCGGCCGCGCGCCGGCGTCGCTCGAAGACGCGCGGGTCGTGACGGTGCGGCGACTGCCGACGCCACTCGGCCAGATGATCGCCGGGACGGCCGACGGCCGGCTGGTCTTGCTCGAGTTCGCGGACCGGCGTGCCCTTCCGTCACAGTTCGAGCGACTGTCGAAGCGTCTCGACTGTCTCTTCGTGCCGGGCGAGGACGAGCTGCTGACGGAGCTGGCCGCCCAGCTCGCGGCCTACTTCGCGGGCGATCTGCAGGAATTCGGCGTCCCTCTCGAGACCTCCGGCACCGATTTCCAGGAGCAGGTGTGGGCCGCGCTCCGCGAGATTCCGCCGGGAACGGTGTGCAGCTACGCCGACGTGGCGGAGGCGATCGGCCGGCCGACGGCGACCCGCGCGGTGGCCCGCGCGAACGGCGACAACCGGATCGCGATCCTCATCCCCTGCCACCGGGTGATCGGCTCCGACGGCTCGCTTACCGGCTACGGAGGCGGCCTCTGGCGAAAGAAGCGGCTGCTGGAGGTTGAGGGGCTGAGGGCGCTGGAGGACGGAACCTACCCGCTGGGGGAGGCGCACACGCAGGTGGAGCTGCTATGAGGGACGGTACGGTGTAGAGGGCGCCACCGACCCGGACGGGACACTAGGCGTCCCGTTCGATCGCCAGCTGCCACTTCTCCCGGATCTTCGCCAGGTCCTTCTCACGGTAGATGTACTGCTCGACGTAGCCGCAGGCCGCACAGACGTAGGCCCGTACGAGCGCCTTCTTGCCGAAGACGCTTCCCATCGGCACGCTGAGGGACGCGTCGTTCCAGCCGCTCGGGGACGGCCCCCGCCTCACGTCGTTCGAGCCGCACTTCGGGCACTTGCCGGACTTCAACCGGCCCCCTGGCCCATCCACCGCTCGGCGGTCTCGGCGACCCATTTTCCGTAGCTCTTCGGATGGCGACCGAGGAGCTGCCTCGTGCCGGCCAGGTCGTCCTCCGTCGCCAGGAGGCCATGCTCGATGAAATGGCGGTACATGACGACGAGATCCTCGACGAGCCAGTCGGGCATGTGCTCGGCCATCTGCGCCGCCCAGCGGTCGAGGTCGTCTCCGATGTAGTCGATCGGGCGATCCAGCGCCTCGGCCCAGATCGCCGCGTTCTCCTCGCCGGTGTGCGCTTCGGGTCCCACGACGGCGTATGTCCGACCCGCGTGGCCCTCCTCCATGAGGCAGCGGGCCGCGACGGCGGCGATGTCGTCGCAGTCCACGTGGCTCACGCCGACCGGACCGAGCGGCTGCGGATAGACGCCCGGGCCGGTGAGCATCGGCCGGAAGTTCAGATCGTTCTGGTAGAAGTTGTTGGGCGCCACGATCGCCCAGTCGACACCGCTCCTCTTCAGCTCATCGGCGATCTCGATCTTCGAGCGGAAGTGGGGGATGTGGGGACCGTCCTCGACCCGGTGGACGGATTGGAAGACGACCTTTTCGACGCGCGCGTCGACGATCGCCCAGACGGCGTCTCGGCCCAGGTCGGCTTCGTTCGGAACGAGTGGCGTCAGCAGGTAGACGGCGTCCGCCCCCGTCGCGGCTCGCAGGACGGAGTCGCTGTCCGCGAAATCGCCTTCCACGTAACTCGCGCCCGCCGGCAACGGCGGTTTGGCATCCGGGTTTCGGCTCATGACTCCGACGTCCGCTCCGCGCTCGGACAGCAACTGCACGAGGCGCTTGCCTACCGTACCCGTGCCTCCGGTAACGACGATCCGCACGGTCTCCTCCGCGTTCGATGATGATCGTGAAATTTCGATCCCTCCGGCCCCCGACAACATGCGGTATATTCTCCCCATGGACGAGAGACTCATCCCGATCGAAAAGATCTTCCGCAGCAACGAGGGCCTCTTCCGCGCCGCGCTGGACGGGGTCGAGCGCGACGGAACCCGGGGCGCCGACGACGACTACGACGGTGACGCCTGGCTGCACCGGCCCGGCGAGGCGAACCATCTCGCGTTTCTGGCCGTCCACCTGGTCGGAGCGCGCTACTACATCGTGAACTTTCTCGGCGGCTCGGCAACCGACCCGCTGGAGAAATACCATCGGCAGGCGCGCAGCATCGACGACATCGCGGTCTTCCCACCCGTCCCCGAGGTGATCGACGCGTGGCAGGCCGCCGGACCGCTGCTCGGTACGCGGCTCGCGGAGAGCTCGACCGAGTTTCTCGACGGAGAGAGCGGCCTGCCCTTCCCGACGGTCGGGCCGACCCGGCTGGACGCCCTGGCTTTCCTGGCCCAGCACGAAGCGTATCACCTCGGCCAGATGGGGCTGCTGCGGCGCGTCGTAGGCCTTCCGGCCGCGGAGTGGCCGCGGCCTTAGAGACGCGGCGCCCACTTCTCCAACAGGCCTTCAGCGACTCGACAGGTAGGTGTACAGCGCCTCGATCTCCGCGTCCGTCAGGTGCTGGAAGCGTTTCCGGCTCATGTCGTCCATCAGCCGGAGCTCCCGGCCGTCGCGCGGCTCGCCCGTGCGCAGCAGCGTCCTGAACTCCTCCAGCGAATAGGCCGCGGCGATCGCGAGGTTGGGTGTCGACCCCAGGGGATGGTCGATGCCGGTCAGATCCGCGCCGTGACACTCGGCGCAGGCCGTCCGGCCGAGATATGCGCCCAGCGCCA
>CAZOEX010000125.1:0-7107 GCA_964578925.1 uncultured Gemmatimonadota bacterium
ATCTTCCTCGAGCGGGCCGGCGCGAGAGGCCTGCCGGCGACGGAGCTCGAAGCGGCCGAGGCCGCCCGGGACGCGGTCGCCCCCGGGAGGGCCTCGTGAACCATCGCGTTCGGACGATCCTGTGGCGGGAGTATCTGGAGCGGGTGCGCAACAAGTGGTTCGTGCTCGCCACCCTTCTCGTCCCGATGCTGCTCCTGGGACTCACTTTCCTGCCGGCCGTCTTCGCCGAGCAGGGCCAGAGCCGTCCGCTGACGATCGCCGTGGTCGATCACTCGGGCGGGAATCTGGCGGATCGGTTGGAACGGGTGACCGACGAGGAGGAGACCACCGTACGCTCCTTCCGCCCGACCGAGGAGGTGGCCACCGCGGCTGACTTGCGCCGCACACTGGCCGCCGATCTCGAGGCGGCCCGGTCGACCGCCGACGTCTTCGTACTCTTCCCGTCCGACGTGGCGACCTTCGGGACGCCCACCGTCATCACCGTGCAGGAGCTGGGCTTCCGCGAGCGGTCCCTGCGCACCGCGATCGAGGGCACCGTCCAGTGGCAGCGCGCCCGGCGATCGGGCCTCGGTCCCGACGCCGCCGAGGCCCTGCTGGCCGATGTCGAAGTGGAGGTGCAGCCCGTCGACCCCGAGGCCGACCGCAGCGGCGTCTTTCAGTTCATCGGCTTCGCCTTCGCGATGATGCTCTACTTCATGTTCATCTTCTACGGCCAGATGATCGCGCGCGGCGTGCTGGAGGAGAAGACGTCGGACATCGTCGAGATCCTCGTCTCGTCCGTCCGACCGTGGGAGATGATGCTCGGCAAGATCGTCGGCATCGGGGCGGTCGGGCTCACCCAGGTCGCGATCTGGGCGGTCGTGGCCTACGTGCTCTCGTCCTTCGGCCTGGCCGGCAGAGTCGGCGACCTGATCGGGGCGAGCACCGAGCTGGCGCAGACCGTCTTCCCGTGGAGCATCCTCGTCTTCGCTCTCCTCTACTTCGTGCTCGGCTATCTGATGTACTCCGCGGTGTTCGCCGGTGCGGGCGCCATGCTGACCAGCGAGCAGGACATCCAGCAGGTGCTGATTCCCGTGATGATGCCGATCATCATCCCGATCCTCATCATCGCGCCAGTGATGGAGACGCCGAACCGGCTGTGGATCGTCGTGACCTCCATGTTTCCCCTGTTCAGCCCCATCCTCATGCCGGTGCGGAACGCGGTGACGAATGTGCCCGCGTGGCAGAACATCGCCTCGATCGTGCTGCTGGTCGGCGCCATCTGGCTCGCCGCCTGGCTCGCGGGCCGGATCTACCGGATCGGCATCCTGATGAAGGGGAAGCGGCCGACGGTCCCCGAGCTCATGAGGTGGATGCGGCACGGGTAGGACCGCCGGGCGATCACGCGAGCCGAGGATCGAAACCAAAGCCCTGCGGATGGTAGGCCGTCACAGCTTGCACGGCACCCCCCGCGTGGCGGATCTTCCGGCCATGTTCGAGTCGAACAGGACCTCGCTTCGTGCTCGCCGCTTCGGCAGGGAGCCGTCCGGCGTCACGAGTCTCGGGCGGCGCATGCCGCTTCTCCTGGCGGGGTGTCTCGCCGCGGTGGCGTTCATCTCGTGCGCCCCCGACGGTGCCGGGCGCAGCCAGGTGCGCATCGCCTCGACCACGTCGCTCTACGACACCGGGCTCCTGGACGAGCTGGTGCCAGTCTTCCATGCCGCTCATCCCGAGTACGAGGCGCAGGTCGTCGCAGTGGGCACCGGCGAGGCACTGAAGCTCGGCGAGCGACGGGACGCCGACCTGGTGCTGGTGCACGCCCCGGAGCGGGAAATGGCCTTCGTGGCGGAGGGCCACGGATTGCGCCGCACGACGTTCATGCAGAACGACTTCGTGCTCGCCGGACCCGAAAGTGACCCGGCGGGAATCGCCGACGCGGCGGACGTCGCCACTGCGCTCCGCCGGATCGCGAACGCCGGCGCCGAGTTCGTCTCGCGCGGCGACGACTCGGGTACGCACATTCGCGAGCAGCTTCTCTGGAGCCGGGCGGGCCTTGACCCGGCGAGCGATGCGGCCGACTGGTACGTGGAGGTCGGCCAGGGGATGGGCTCCACGCTGCTCTTCGCGGAAGAGCGGCAGAGCTACCTGCTCACCGACCGGGCCACTCTGACGACCCTGCAGACCAACGGCCTCGACCTCGTCGAGCTGTTCGCGGGAGAAGAAGCGCTCGTCAACGTCTACTCCGTCATCCCGGTCGCGAACGCGTCAGAGCCCGAGGGGGCCGCGGCCTTCGGGGTGTGGATCCTGGGTCCGGAGGCGGCCGACATCATTCGGGACTTCGGCGTCGAGCGCCACGGACGCGCGCTCTTCACCCTGATCGAGTGATGGGGCCGCACCCCGGGTGCCGCGAGGAGGCCTCGTGAACCCTTTCGCCGAAGCGTGGGAACTGCTGGTCCACGGCGATCCGTACGTGATGGCCGTCGTCCTGCGCTCGCTGGCCATCTCCGGATCGGCGCTCGTGCTTGCCACACTGATCGGCCTGCCGATCGGGGCGGCGCTCGGGCTGTCGAACTTCCGCATGCGCGTGCCGACGATCGCCATCGTCAACACGGGTCTCGCCCTGCCGCCCGTGGTGGCCGGCCTCGCGGTCTACCTGCTCCTCTCCCGCTCGGGACCGCTCGGACATCTCGAGATGCTGTTCACCCCCTGGGCGATGGGCGTCGCGCAGGTCGTGCTCGCGGGCCCGTATATCGCGGCGGTCACGCTGGCGGCGCTCGAATCGCTGCCACCGGACATCGGACTCCAGGCGCGCGGCCTCGGCGCGACACGGCTTCAGGGGGCGCTCCTCCAGCTTCGCGAAGTGCGCACGAGCCTCGTGGCCGCGATCGCGGCCGGGTTCGGGGCGATCATCAGCGAGGTCGGCGCCGCGATGCTGGTCGGGGGCAACATTTTGGGTGAAACACGCGTCATGACCACGACGATCGTGCTCGAGACGCGGCGCGGGAACTTCGGCGTCGCGATCGCGCTCGGCGCGATCCTCCTGGCCGTAGCGCTCTTCGTGAATTTCGTCCTCGCCGGGCTCGGCACGCGGACGCGCCGGCCGGTGCTCTCGTAGCGGATGTCCGGGTCCACCCAAACGGGGCCGCTCGATTCGACGACGGCATCGCGCGTCGGCCCTCCCGTCCTGGAGATCCGTGGCCTGAGACACGAGGCGGGCGGCCGTTGGATCCTCGACATCCCCGCCTTCGAGGTGCCGGCAGGCGCGATGCTCGCCGTTCTCGGTCCGAACGGAGCGGGAAAGAGCACGCTGATGCGGATCCTCGCCGGGCTGCGAACGCCGACGGCCGGAACCCTCGAGTTCCGGCCCGCGGATGTGGCCGCTGACGACCCGCCACTCACCGGAGAGGCCGCCACCGAATCCCTCCGACTGCGCTCGGCCTTCGTCTTTCAGAGCCCCTACATGTGGACGGGCAGCGTGCGGCGGAATCTCGAGCTCGGCCTTCGCTTCCGGGAGCTCGAGCCGGCCGAGATCGAGCGGCGCGTCGACGCGATCACCCGGCAGCTGGGCCTGGAGAACCTGCTCGACCGCAACGCTGGCGAGCTCTCGGGCGGTGAGATGCAGCGGGTGGCGCTCGCCCGTGCGCTCGTGCTCGACCCCGAGGTGCTGTTCCTGGACGAGCCGAGCTCGAACCTCGACGCCGAAGCCCACGCCGCCCTGCGCGAAGACCTCGACCGCGTGGCTCGGGCCCGGGCCGGCTCGATCGTGCTCGCGACCCACGAACGCTCGGACGCCTTTTACCTCGCCGACTCGATCACGGTGCTCCGCGAGGGCAGACTCGTCCAGTCCGGGACCCCGGCGGAGTTGTTCGAGAATCCCGCAGATTCGTTCATCGCGAGCGTCACGGGCGCCGAGCTGTCGATGCGGGGCGTCGTTCGCGGCGTCGACGGCGAGCTCCTGACGGTGATGGTGGGGGGCGAAGAGCTGCAGGCCGTCGGTGCGGGTCATCCGAACCGCGAAGTGAAGCTCGCCTACCGCCCGGAGGACCTCTTCCTCTCCCGGCGGGCGCCCGAGGGCGGCAGCGCCCGCAACCGGTTCCGCGCCCGGGTCGCCGAGGTGCGCTCCCTGGGCGCGCTCGTCCGGGTGCGGGTCGCGGGGCCGGCTGACCTCGTGGCGATCGTCACGCGGGCGGCCGCCAGCGAGCTGGACCTCGCGGAAGACGCCGAGGTCTGGGTCCAGATCAAGGCGACGGCGTTGCACGCGTTCGAAATCTGAGGTCGGACAGAAAGGATACACGACATGCTCCGCATCCCCATCTACCAGATCGACGCCTTCGCCGAAGAGGTGTTCTGCGGAAATCCCGCCGCGGTGTGCTCCCTGGCTCTCGACGACTGGCTGCCCGACGAGACCCTGCAGGCGATCGCGGCGGAGAACAACCTGTCGGAGACGGCGTTTCTCCTACCCGATCGGGATCCCGTCCCGCTCCGATGGTTCACGCCGCGCTGCGAGGTCAAGCTGTGCGGACACGCCACGCTGGCCTCGGGGTTCGCGGTGTTCGAGTTCTTTCGCCCCGAGCTCGACGAGGTCGTCTTCGCGACGATGAGCGGCGAGTTGACCGTGCGGCGCGACGAGGGGGAAGCCCGCGCCGGCGCGGCGGGCGGCGCCGGCGCGGTGGACGCCACCGAGGACGAGGCGCCGGTTCGGCTGTCGATGGACTTTCCGGCGATCGGAAGCGAGCCCCTCCGTGACGCCGATATCCCCGAGACGTTGCTCGACGGTCTGAGCACCGCCCCGGACGAGGTTCGCATGACGGCGGACGACTGGAACTACGTCGCGGTTTATGGAGACGAGGAGACGGTCGCCGGACTGGCGCCCGACTTCGCTCGGCTGGAGACGCTGCATCCGCACGGCGTCTCGGTCACGGCTCCCGGGAACGACGTCGACTTCGTCTCCCGCTACTTCGCGCCGAGCTATGGAATCCCGGAAGACCCGGTCACCGGGTCGATCCACTGCGCGCTGGCGCCGTATTGGGCCGGGCGTCTCGGGCGGGAGGAGCTCACGGCGACTCAGCTGTCGGAGCGCCGCGGCCGGCTCGAGCTGGCGGTGGCCGACGACCGGGTCCACCTGCGTGGCAGCGCCGTGACCTACCTCACCGGTGAGATCCGCGTACCGTGAGACGCCGCGACGCGGGGCGTCGCGCATTCCCTGCGCGCGGCTTCCCCTGGCCCTAGTTTGCGAACGGAGAATCGATGAATCGGGACCTCGAATCGATGACGAAGAGGAGGAAGGCGATGAAACAGGTTCTGTTCGTATCCGTCGTGTCCGTGCTGCTCCTGGCGCTTCCCGCGCACCTCGGCGCCCAGACCGCCGACTACCCGCTGGCCGAAGACGTCGCGAGCCCCGAGGCGATCGTGCTGGCGGGCTACGCGGCGATCGGCCGGGAACCGGGTGAGAACTACGACTGGGACCGGTTCCGCTCGCTGTTCGTCCCCGGCGGGGGTGTCCTGGTGCCGAACTCCGAGCAGACGGGCGGCGAGTTCATGGTGCTCACGGTCGACGAGTTCACCGCCTGGATCGACGATTGGACTGAGCAGACCACGCCGATCGGGAGCCCCGACGACCGCGGGTTCTACGAGGAGCATATCCACGGGGTGACGAACCGATACGGCGACGTGGCGTCCGTCATGAGCACCTACACGAAACGATTCGCCGACTCGGAAGAAATCTTCGGCCGCGGCGTCAACGCCTTCACGCTCGTGTTCGACGGCGATCGCTGGTGGATCGCCTCCGTCGCGTGGGACGAGGAGGTCGGCGCCGGGCCGATCCCGGAGAAGTACCTGCCGTAGGAGCGATTCTCGCAGGCGTAGCTACCCTGGCCGGGGGGCCATAGCACGAGGGACCGGGAAGGAGAGGACGATGAGGAGGGGACGTTCCGAGCCGCGTCGGAAGACCAACCCGATGCGATCGCTGAAGTTGCAGCTCCCACTGGCGGCCTTTGCGACGGCCCTCGCCGTGCTGACTCTCCCCGGAGCGGTCGACGGACAGACGGTCTGTCCCCCGGACGCCGTGGTTCAGCCGGGCCGGTGGCTCGCCGAGTCGGTGCGCGATGGCGAGGCGTCGGCGCGGGGTCGAGCGGAGATCCTGCGCCTGGACGGTGGCTGCATCCTCGTCGAGCGCCTCGTCCTGCACTCCGAAGACGGCTCCAGCCATCACGTGGCCTTCGTCCAGGGTAGCGATCGTCCAGCTGAAGCAGGGACGCTGGTCCAGATCGGGGACCATCCGCTTTTTCTCGTGTGGCAACGCGAAGCGCCCGGGCGCTTCCGGACGATCCGACAAACAGACGGCGGGTCGATCGAGTTGCGGTGGATCGCGCGCCCCCGGGGCGATGGCTTCCAGCGCGAACTGTTCGTCCGGCGCGACGGGCAGTCGGACTGGACGTCCTCGGAGGTCATCACCTACGAGCCGCTCGGTCCCGTCGATGAGCTCGCCAATCTGCCCTCGCTGACGCCGGGACCTTTCCACGACCCCGATGCCTGCGACGCCCCGGAATTCCGGGAAATGGACTACCTGTACGGACACTGGTTCAACGAGGAGTGGGTACGGGAAGGGGAGCGCTGGGTCCCGGGGACGGTGTCCGAGATGTCCGTGCGGCCGGTCATCGGCGGCTGCGCGCTGCTCGAGAAGCATCCGGTCTACGACGACGGGGCTTTGGACAGCCGCCTGCTCCTGCTGCGGGGCTACGACGAGGCTGCCGACCGCTGGCGCCAGGTCGTGTTCGGTTACGAGGGAGGCGTGTGGGAGTGGGAGCTGGCCAGCGTCGAGGGAGGCTGGCGGCTGGAGCCCGCCGGGGGCCAGATGGCGGGGCGACTGCGTATCTTCGAGCGCCCCGACTCCGTCGGCCTGACCAAGACGATCGAGGTCCGCGAGGACGGCGCCTGGGCGGAGGCCCGCCTGATCCGATACGTGCCGCGTTGAGGAAGCGGAACCGGCGTTCGACCCCCTCCGGCGCCGAAACGACGGGGTGGGATAGCCGCCGCTAGACCTCCAGCCTGAGCGGCAGGTCCCGCAGCCGCTCCCCGGTCGCCGCGAACACGGCGTTCGCGATGGCCGGGGCGAGCGGCGGCACGCCG
>CAZOEX010000126.1:0-7094 GCA_964578925.1 uncultured Gemmatimonadota bacterium
GGGCTCGGCCGCCGGCGGTCGCCAGCGGGAGGAGATCGCCAGGATCCGGTCCGCGCCGAGATGGATCGCCGGCGACAGCGGGTGCGATTGCCGCAGGCTGCCGTCCCCGAAATAGCGCCCACCGACGTTCACGGCGGGGAAGAAGAGGGGGATGGCGGCGGAGGCCATCACGTGATCCAGGGTGATGCGGCCGTGGACCGCCCGACGCCGAATCCGCTCCCACATCTTCAGCCACGGTTCGCCCTGTACGTAGGTGACGGTTCGGCCCGAGTCGTAGGCCGTCGCCGAGACGGCCAGCGCCCGCAGCCGGCCGGCCGCGACGTTGTCGGCGACCGCATCCTCGTCGATCAGCCCCTCGAGGAATCGGCGCAGGGGCGTCGTCTCCACGAGGCCCTGCACGCGGGGCGCGAGTCCCGACCCCCCGGACCCGATATTCAGGAGGACGCGGGTCGCGTTGGACAGGAGGGAGACGACGTCGGTCCGGAAGATCCGATCGGTCGAGAGTGAGAGCCAGTGCTCGGCCAGCGCGTCGACGGATGCGTCGTAGCTGTCGCTCCGCGCGGCGAGGAAGCTGGCGTTGATCGCCCCGGCCGAGACGCCGGTGAGGATCGGAAAGTGCGTGAGCGGGCGTTGCCTCGCGATGTAGCGCAGCACGCCGACCTGGTAGGCGCCGCGGGCGCCGCCGCCCGAGAGGACGAGCGCGGACTGACGGGACGCGTCGTCGTTCACAGCAACGCCGCGTGCCAGGACCTCCCCGCCTCGACTTCCCAGGCCCCCGTTCGAACGTCCTCGAGCGTCTCGACGGTCAGGTCGAAGACGCGGGTTTCGGGTCCGATCTCGCCCCGGTCCGCGCGCTGGCGGAACTCGCGGCGGTCGACCCGCCGGATTTCTCCGCCCGAGTCGCGGTACCAGACGGGGGCCGAGTCGAGCAGCGTGACCCCGGTCAGCTCCTCCAATCGGCGGATCTGGTTCGTGAGCGCGTCGATCGAGCATCCACTCGCCTCGACGTCCGATTCGTCCACGGCGACGACGAGGAAACGATCGTGGAGCCAGTCGAAGGCGGCTCGCAGCTGCGCCCGATGGGCCGTCCATTCGGCGAGGAAGCTCGACATGGACTCGCGCATCCGGGCGAGCGCATCGTCCGACGGCCGCGACGACGCGCCGAAGCACCACACCCGGGCATGTCCGGGCAGGGCGCCCGGCTCGACCAGGCTCCTCCGACTCTCATCCGTACGCTCATTCATAGCGAAGCGCCTCGATCGGGTTCAGCGACGCGGCGCGGCGGGCCGGCCAGATTCCGAAGAAGAGCCCGATCACGACCGAGAACGCGACCGCCATGCCCACGGCCTCGCCCGACACCGCGGTGGTCCAGTTGGCGAGCTCGGCGAGTAGCTTCGAGGCGCCGACGCCGAGCGCGATGCCGATGAGCCCGCCGACCATGCAGAGGGTCAGCGCCTCGAGCAGGAACTGGGTGAGCACGTTGGTGCGCGTGGCGCCGAGTGCCATCCGGATGCCGATCTCGCGCGTCCGCTCGGTGACGGAGACGAGCATGATGTTCATGATCCCGATGCCGCCGACCAGCAGGCTGACGGCCGCGATGCCTGCCAGCAGGTAGGTGAACGTCTGGGTCGCCTCCTGCCGGACGGCGACCAGCTCCGCGCTGTCGTTGATGTTGAAGTCATTCTCGTCGCCCACCTTGAGACGATGCTCACGCCGCAGGATCGACTCGATCTGCGCCGTCGCGAGCATGGACGACGCGCTCCGTCGGATCGTGGCGTTGAACCCGTCGATGCGGTCGGTTCCCATGAGTCGAAACTGGGCCGTATAGATCGGAATGACCACGTCCCGGTCGCGGTTGTTCCAGCGGTCCCCGCCCTTCGTCTCCAGCACCCCGATCACCTCGAACCGGCTGTTGGCGATCGAGATCGACTGCCCGAGCAAGGCGAGCGACGTCGTCCCGAGCTCCTCGGCCACTTCGCCCCCGATCACAGCGACCCGCCGGCGACCCTCGTTCTCGACCTCATCGAAGAACCGACCGAGTCGCACGCCGAAGTTGTTCACCTCCGGCCAGGAGGGCGTCGTGCCCAGCACGCTGAGCGGCGCGTTGAGCCGACCGTACTCCACCTGCATGCGGGAGTCCATGACGGGCGCGACCCCGGAAACGGCCGTCGCCTCCCGTCCCACGATCAGCGCCTCCTCGACGGTAAGGGGCGCGTCGTTCCCGCGCGACCAGCGGCTCTGACCCGGGCCGACGGAGAGCATGTTCGTGCCGAGACCGGCGATCTGGGACTCGACGGCCCGCTGGGCGCCCGTTCCGAGGGCGACCATCGTGATCACGGCCGCGACGCCGATCACGATGCCCAGGGTCGTGAGCAGGCTGCGCAGTTTGTTCGCGTTGATCGCCTGGAGGGCGACCCGGATGATCTCCTGGATGAGCATCGCTCAGCCAGTGCCCGGAAGCGCCGTCCACCGGCGGATCCGTTCGAGGAACTCCGCCTGCTGGACCAGCGACAGGGGAACGTGCACGAGGGAGTCTCCCTCGGCGACGCCGGCGACGACCTCCGTGTACTCCCAGCTGCTCAGGCCGATCATCACGGGCTTCAGGGTCAGCCTGCCGTTCTCCATGTAGGTGAAGACGAAGGCCGGCTTCGGGCGACCGGGATCGGACCGATCCGCGCGCGCCTGCGCCTCGCGGGCCTCACGAGCGCGGCGCATGAGTTCCTGGCGCTGCTCGGCCGTCAGGCTGGCGAACAGCTCCCGCCGCTCGTCCTGCGACATCGATCGGATCTCGGCGGCTGACGGCAATCCGTCGTCCGCCCCCGCCTCATCGGCCAGGGCGGTGTCGCCCGGAGGCTCGTCCGCCGACGCCGGCGGTCGCACGGTCTGCTCGAGGAGCGACTCGTCCATCCCGAGGGTCTCGACCAGCTGCCGGGCCTCTTCCGGGGTCTTCAGCGCGGCGTTCTCGACGGCGAGTACGTCGGGACGGCGTCCGATGAGGATCTCGACGTCCGCGTTCATCCCCGGCTTGAGCAGCCCCTCCTCGTTCCGGATTCGGGTGAGGATCGCGAACAGGGTGACGTTCTGCTCGACGACCGCCTGCGGCTCGATCTGCAGGACGGAGCCCGTGAACTCGCGGTCGGGGTAGGCCTCGACCTCGATCGTGGCCGGCAGTCCGGCCTCGATGGCCCCGATGTCGGTCTCGTCGACGAGAGTCCGCACCTGGACCTCGTTCAGGTCGGCCATCCGGAGCATGATCGTGCCGCCGGTAACCTCCTGGGCGGAGGTGATGATCTGGCCCTCCTCGACCGTCTTCTCCACCACCGTACCGGTGATCGGCGCCGAGACGCTCACGTCCTCGAGGCGTTCCCGCGCGAGGTCGAGATTCGTCCGAGCCTTCACGAGGGTCGCCTTGGCGTTGGCGGCCTCGAGCAGCGCGGATTCGTACTCCTCTTCGGTGACGACGGCGGAGTCGCGCAGCGCGCTGGTCCGCTCCAGCTGGCGGTCGGCGATCGTGGCGCGGGCCTCCGCGACCTCGAGGTCGGCCTGCGCCTGCTCGAAGGCGTTCCGCACGTCGCGTGGATCGATCCGCACGAGCAGCTCGCCGCGCTCGACCCGGTCGCCGAGCTCGACGTTCACCTCGAGCACCTCGCCCGAGGCCTGGGACTTGACGTCGATCACCCGGATCGGCTCGATCGTGCCGGTGGCCGCGACCGTCGATTCGATATCGCGGACCGAGGGCGCGGACGCCTCCAGCCCGAGCTCCGACTCGTCGGCCTGGCCCGACGCGCAGGCGCCCACGCCGAAGGCCACGAGAGCCGCGGCCGCGCCGGCGGCCGCGACCCGGTTACCGGGCCGCGGGAGCCGCCCGATATGCTGTGTCTTGTCGTACGTCACCCTATGTCCAGTCCTTCCCGTCGTTCACACGTTCATGCGGGCGTCCGTTCCGGGCGCCCCGGTCCCGCTATCGGGACAGCTCGCTCCCGAGGATCGCCTCGAGGCGAGCGATGCCGAGCCGGTAGTCGAATCGGCGCTGAATGAGGTCGACCTGCGCCTGGCGCAGCGTGATCTGCGCAGACTGGAGGTCGAGAATCGTCGCCAGGCCGAGCCGGTAGCGCTCGCGGGTGACCCGCAGGTCTTCCTCGCTCAGCTCCACCGTCTGTTCGGCGAGGTCGATGGAGGCGACCGCCGCTTCGATCGTACCGAACGCCGAGTCGAGATCGCTTCGCAGCGCCAGCTCGGCGGCGCGTTCGTCGGCCTCCGCCTGGTCGCGTCGCGCCTCGGCCGAGTACACTTGCGTCTCGCGCGAGAACCCGTTGAACAGGGGGAGGCTTCCCGAGAGCGATAGACTCCAGCTCCGGTCTTCGGGCGGGAAGTCGGAGTTCGACCAGGCCCAACCCCCCGCGAGCGAGAGCGTCGGCAGGTAGGCCGACTTCGCGCTGGATACGGCCGCCGCCGAGGCACGGGTCTCGGCTCGCGCGCTCACCAGCGACGGAGCCGCGGCCAGCGCCCGGCTCAAGATCTCCGTCCGGGACGGAACCATCACGTCCGCCTCCAGCTCCGCCTCTTCCGCGGGCGCGAGCGGCTCGCGGAGCCCGACGGCCTCGGCGAGCGTGTAGGTGGCCGCTCGCTCGGCATTCTCGGCGTTCAGCAACGCGACGCGGGCATTGTTCAGGTCGACCTGCGAGCGGAGCACGTCGGAGCGCGTGGCCCGCCCCAGCTCCAGCTGCTGACGAACGAAGGAGAGCTGGTCATCCTGTCGCTGTACGCGATCTGCTTCCACCCGCACGAGTTCGCGGGCAGCCACCGCGTTGTAGTAGGCGACCTTCACGGCCTCGGCCGTCTGGTACCAGGTCTGGCGATGTCGCGCCTGCGAGGCGTCGACGCCCAGGCGGGCCTCCTTCAGCTGGTTGAACCGGCGAAGCCCCTGGAAGATGTCGATCGACCCGCGCAGCTGGGCCGAATAGTTGGTCGTCGCGAATTGCTGTCCGGCCGGGTCGAGTCGTCCGCTGGACGAATTGCTGTATCCGTAGCTGAGCGATGCATTCGGCAGGAAGCCACCCCACGCCGTGAGCTCGCCGTGGCGCGCGATCTCCAGCGCCGACTGCGACTGCGTCAGCGCCGGGGCGTTCTCCCGGGCCAGCTCGAGCGCCTCCTGGAGGCCCATCGTGCGGATGTTGTCGATGTCGATGGCGGCCTGCGCCGGGGCCTCGGCCTCCTGGGCGAGGGCCGGCGCGGCGGCGGGCCCGATCAGCAGCGCGAGCGCGACCGCCGCGCGTGACATGGCGTATCTCGTATTCATTCGGTTTCCGTGTCCCCCTGGTTGCCCTCGTCCTCGTCTCGATCGGGACTTCGGCCGTCCGGCGCGTCGTCTCCGTCGCCATGGCTCCGTTCGCCGTCCCGATCCCCGTACTCGCGTTCGAGCAGGCTGCGATACTGGGTCACCTGCTCGGGCGTAAGAACGGCCTCGATGCGTGCCCGCGTCGAGTCGACCAGCGCGCGATACGCCGGCCGCACGGGCTCGAACAGTTCGGACATGCCCTCGCGGGCATCCTCGAGGATCGGATCGATGCGGGCGCGCTGCTCCTCGGTGAGGCCCAGCTCGTCCGCGAAGCGCTCGATCGTCGTTCTTCCGCCACGGCGGTCTCTACGGTGATCTTCACGGGCCTGTTTCGACGCGTCCTCCGAGACGTCGGAGCGGAGCTGACGATCTGCCGCCACGCCGGCCGCCATGCCGGCCAGGAACGTGATGGCCAGCAGCAGGGCAACCCGGGTGCGAGACGTCGTGGAGGTCACGGGCCCTCACCCACGGGTTCTGCGGGACGAACGCCTCGCCGCGACGCCTCGCCGAGGGCGGCGAAGACGATGTCGTGATCGGCGCCGGCGAATTCCGAGAAGCCGGCCGGGGCCGCTTCGGTGCGGAGGGCCTCGACCACGTCGCCGGCGGGCTGGGCGGCCGCCGTGGCGACGGTCTGTCCGTCCGCGCCCTGGCGGAGAGCGACCGCGGCGAAAACGAGTGCCAGCACGGCCGCCACGGGAGTCAGGAGGCCGGCCCAACCCGAGGCGACGTCCCACCAGTCTTCCCGCCGCGCATCGAGCAGCGGCCGAGCCGCCGACGTGATCTGGCGGCGCAGACGTGCGGCCGTGACGTCGTCCGGCCGCAGGCTCTCCAACCAGTCCGGCCAGTCTCGCATTGTCATTCGTCCTCCACCAATTCGATGATTGGTCCCAGGCGTTCGCGAAGCGCCTTCCGTCCGTGGTGCACGTGGGCTCGCGACGTGCCCACCGCGACGCCGAGCACGTCCGCCACTTCCTGGTGGTTGTACCCTTCCAGGTCGTAGAGCGTCACGGCGGTTCGCTGCTGTTCCGGCAGCTCCGCCAGCGCCTCCAGCACCCGATCGCGTCTCATCGTTCGGGCCAGCTCCCGTTCCGGGTCCGGTCCGCCCGAGGCGCCGGCAGGGATCTCCTCGTGCGACCGCAATCCTTCGCGGCGCCGCAGGTTGAGCGACGTCGAGCGGAGAACGCTGTAGAACCAGGGCCCGAACGGGCTCCCCGGCCGCAGCTGATCGATCCGCTCGAGTGCCCGGATGAACGCCGTTTGTACGGCGTCCTCCGCGTCCTGCGGCGTACCGAGAATCGACAACGCGACCGCGTATCCCCGGTCCAGATACCGCCGGACGAGCTCGTCGAACGCGGCCGTGTCTCCGCTCTGCACGAGCTCGACGAGTTCGGCTTCTTCGCGTTCGCCTCTCGGCACCTTAGCTAACACGTCGTCTCCGGATGGCGTTGCATGGCCCGCGCGGGACCGCAACATATGCGCGGTTCAGCGGCGCAGGCAGCCCCACGACCCGCACCCCGGCTTCCGCACCGTGTCCGTTCTTGCTCGTGCCCGAACCCTGCCGCATCTTCGGGCATGCTGGTCCCGCGCCGCCGATGGCCGGTCGGCGCGCCCTGTTGCCAATCATCCGAATACATCCATACGGAGGTCCGTTGAGCGACGAACTGGCGCTTGCCGCCCGCACGCTCGTAGAAGAGAGGGTCCGCGCCCTGCAGCAGCTCGTCGATCGGGAGCTGGATCCCGGCGACGTCGTCCTGCG
>CAZOEX010000127.1:0-6919 GCA_964578925.1 uncultured Gemmatimonadota bacterium
CAGCGTCACGATCCCGTCGGTCCCGCCGAACTCGTCCACCACGATCGCCATGTGCACCTTCCGATGCCGGAGCTCGGCCAGCAGGTCGTCGACCGGCTTGCTGTCGGGGACGAAGAAGGGCGGTCGCAGCACCCGGTCGAGCCGGAAGGGCGGCTGGTCCTCCGTCTCCCGTACCCAGCGGAGCAGGTCCTTGACGAGCACCACGCCGATCACGTCGTCGATCGATTCGCGGAAGACCGGGAAGCGGCTGAACCCCGTCGTCGCCGCCGTCGCGAGCACCTCTTCCAGCGGCGTGTCGCGCGAGAAGGCGACGATGTCGGGGCGGGGCGTCATCACCTCGCGCGCCACCGTGTGAGTGAGCTCGAAGACCCCGTGGATCATCGCCTCCTCGTCCATCTCGACGACGCCCTCGGCCCGGCTCTTCCCCAGCAGCATGCGGATTTCCTCGGGGCTGTGCACCCGATCGTGCGTGCCGAGCGTGCCGGCCCCGAGGACGCGCAACACGACCTGCGCGGCTCCGTTCAGCACGTAGATGGCCGGTCCCATGACGAAGTTGAAGACGTTGAGCGGACCGGCCACGTAGCGGCTGATCGCCTCCGGACGCATGAGGGCCGCCGACTTCGGCGCCAGCTCGCCGAGAACGATGTGCAGGAAGGTGATGAGCGAGAAGGCGATGGCCACGGCCGTGCCGTGCGTCGCGACGACCGCCCACGCATCGGGCAGGCCCGCGAAGGAGTCCTCGATCAGGTGGGCCAGGGCGGGCTCGCCGATCCAGCCGAGTCCGAGGGACGCCAGCGTGATGCCGAGCTGCGTGCCCGAGATCGACCGGTCGAGATTGTCGTGCGCCTTGCGGACCTGGCCGGCCAGCGAATCGCCCTTCTCCACGAGCTCGTCGATTCGGGTGCGCCGCATGGATACGAGGGCGAACTCCGCCGCCACGAAGAACCCGTTGGCGAGAACGAGCACGAGCACCGCGACCAGGCCCAGCGCCGTACTCATCGGGTTGGCAGCGGTCGTAAGCGAAGTTCCAGTTTGAGACTGACCTCGTTGGGTTGAGAAAGCCGGCCGTCTAGACGTTCAACAGGATCTCAGGCGTCCCCCTCGTCGTCGATCTCGACGGGGCCGTGGGGGATCGCCGGTCTGCAATAGCGATGGCCGATCTCCGCCAGTTCGCCCAGCTCGGCCTCGCTGAGATCGGGGTACCGTTCACCCAGGTAGCCCACGGTGTCTTTCATCCACTCGGTTCGCTCGTCCTTCTCGGCGTCCAGGACGCCGCACCGACGGATGTGGCTGAACAGCTCATCCCGGGCCATTTCCATGCTGGTCGGCTCATACTTCGACGAACCCAAGCGCCGTCTCCCTGTGAACGGTTCCGCGGGAGGCGGGCACCCCCCTGTCGGAAACCGAATATATTCGCGACGCGCGAGGGGCGCAAAACTCGGAAATCCGCGTCATTCAGGCATCGGACGCCCTTCGGGCGGGCGGATGAGCGCCCCTTCCCGCCCGGGCTCGTACTCGGTCAGGTAGAAGTTGCCCGTGCCGATCGACAACCGCGTCTTCACGCGGACCGGAAGCCGCCGCTCGTCGTCGGTCAGGTACAGCTCGGCCTCTCCGCCCTCGGAGAAGAGCCCGTCCGTCTGGACGATCGGCCGCACGACGATCGTCTCGAACGTGCCCGCCGGCACCCGGATCTCTTCCTTCCTCAGCACTTCGAGCACGAGCGGGTTGCCCGATTCCTTGAAGTAGCGCTCGAACTCGTAGCGCTCCCCCACCTCCAGGTCGACGAGCCGCGCGAAGTAGAAGTAGGAGACGTCGTCCAGCGCCCCCCGCGGCATCGGTACCTCCGCCTCCTCCTCATGCGCGACGTACTCGCCCTCTTCCAGGTCGTAGCGCGTGTACGTCGACGTCTCGAGATCCATCTCGTGGCGCCGGTCGCGGGTGTAGCCACCCTGTCGGAGCTTCTGGTCGAAGCGTCGCGTCGCGAAGGGTTCCGGCCGGATCCAGCTCGTCAGCTTGTCCTCGAGGCGGTAGAAGGGCGGACCGGCTTCGGTCTGGAGCGACGCCCGGTAGACGGGAACGGACGACAGGGTGTCGATCGCCTCGACCATGAGCACGCTGCGTCCGATCCGGGCGCCGCCCCAGGTCACGGAGTACTCCAGGCGCTCGCCGACGGGAAATCGCCAGTCGTCGGGCGTGACGGCGTCCCGCGACGCCCCGGGGGACGGGGTGGACTCCGCCGGGGACTGGGCTCCCAGCGACGCGGCCGGCACCAGGAGAGCCAACGCGGCCGCGATCGCGGCGAGTGGCACGGGTCTCGTGGTCACGCCGATCTCCGCTCGTCCGACGCGGCGGCGCGGCGGCGCGCCTCGCGGGCGGCGCGGAAGAGGGATCCGAACTCCGCCAGCGGCCGGAACCGGCTCTCGCGATACCGGCGATCGAGGTCGTAGGGCACCTCGACTTCGTCCCACTGGCGCAGGTGCGGCGCCACGCGCAGAAGAAGCTCGAGGTTCGCGGCCCAGCCGTCTTCGCTCATCAGCGGATCGTCTTCGGCCAGGCCGGCGAGCGCGCGGCGCAGCACCATGAGGCGATACAGCCGGTAGCCACACCACGGGTCGGTCAGCCCCTCCGGAACGCCCGGCGGGCGGGCCACGAGGCGTGCACCCAGGCGAAGGGCGCGTGTGCTGCGGGGCGCGGCGGAGAAGTCCGTCCGGACCCCCGCCACCAGGTCGGCCCCGCCCTGGAAGCGCCGAACGAATTCTGGAACCCGGGAGGGATCGTCGGTGAAGTCCGCCTGCATCACCAGCAGCCCGTCGCGCCTGTGGTACGCCGATCGGTCCAGCGCTTCACGGATCAGTCGTTCGAGCGCGGCCGCGTACCCCTGGCGCTCCTCGTGGCGCAGGATCGTGAGGGGCGCGACGCGGTCGTAGGGCTCCAGCACGTCGGCTGTGCCGTCGGTCGAAGCGTCGTCCAGGGCGAGCACCCGGAAGTCCCGACCCAGCTCGCCGAAGATCTCTCGCAGCCGCCAGGTCAACACGCCCGCCGTGTGCCTCTCGTCGTACATCGGCAGGGCCACGTAGATCATCGATGTCTCCCGTCGTCCATGTCGTCTCCGTCAGCTCTCCGGCGATTCCGTGTCGGATCCGGCTCTCGCGTCTCTGGATACCTCGCGGGACCGGGACTCGTTCCGGTCGCCCGACTTCCAGCGGCGGTGAAACCAGAAATACTGCTCCGGGAAGCGCCGGACGTGGACCTCGAGTCGTTCGACCCAGGCCCGCGTCAGCGCGAG
Organism: uncultured Gemmatimonadota bacterium; assembly: GCA_964578925.1. Taxonomy (GTDB): domain Bacteria; phylum Gemmatimonadota; class Gemmatimonadetes; order Palauibacterales; family Palauibacteraceae; genus JARFPW01. The sequence goes on from CAZOEX010000127.1 coordinate 3,287, forward strand.
CTCGGTCCCCCGACGCGCCGGCGCCCCGCGATCCGGGATCTCGGCGGCGGTGCCGTTCGCCCCGCCGCTCGCGGCGGCGCGCACCGGCTCGATTCGGATCCGATACCCCGAACCCTCGCGCACCGACGCCCCGAAGACCAGCGGCGCTCCCGTCGCGAGCGCCAGCCGGGCCGGGCCGCGGAATGTAGACGCGGGGCGACCCAGGAACGTCACGATCAGGCCGTGGCTCCGGGCGTCCTGGTCGGCCACCAGGGCTACCGACCGCCCCTCCCGCAGCAGCTGGGGGATCGCCTTCCTCGCGTCCTCCATGTACACCGGCTCGATGCCCAACCGACGGCGCGTCTCGACCAGCCAGGCGTCGAACCTCGGATTGCTCTGCCGCTTCACGACCGCGGCGAGCGGCACGCCCCGCGCCGCGAGGAGGGCGCCCGCGACCTCCCAGTTCCCCAGGTGCCCGGTCACGATCAGGCTGCCCTCGCCGGCACGCATCCGGTCGATCCACGCGTCGCTCGCCGCGTCCGTCGCCGTGCGGCCGGGGAGTTCGCCGATCCCCGTCCGCTGCAGCCGCACGATCTCCGTCATTTCACGCCCGAAGTGGCGGTAGCTGGCCGCCGCGATCTCCTCGACCCGCCCGGGGTCGGCGTCCGGGAAGGCGGCGGCGACCTGCCGCAGAACCACGCCGCGGCGCGCGCCCAGGCCGTACGCGAGACCGCCGAGCCCAGCCCCGAGTCGGCCGGCCGTGCCGCGGGGCAGACGTCCCAGGCCGGCGGCGAGAGCGCGCGCCGCGACGTACTCGAGAAGGTTCGTCACGGGGTCACGCGCGCGCAACCGTCCGCGCCGACCTCCGGGGCCGGACGACGCGTCGATACGCACCGAGCGTTCGCGCCACGAGCGACGCCGCGCCGTGTCGGCGGGCGAACGCGCGCCCGCGTCGCACCGCATCTCGGTGCAGATCGTCGTCCTCGAGCAGCGCGTCGATCGCATCCGCCAGCGCCTCCGCGTCCTCGGGCGGCACTCGTACGGGGCCCGGCCCGTCGTCCCCCTTCTCCGCGACCGACGACGGCATCACGACGGGCACGTCCGCGACCATCGCCTCCAGGCAGGCGCTCGTGAGCTCCTCGTGAAACGCCGGCATCACGAAGACGTCGAGATCGCTCATGTAGCGACGGGCATCCGGCAGGTAGCCGGGCAGGCAGACCCGGCCTTCGAGGCCGTAGAGTTCGATCAGGTCTTCGATCCTCGGCCGCTCCGGCCCCCGGCCGAGCACCGCGAACCTGGCGTCCTCCCGGCGGTTCACGAGCAGCTTCGCCGCACGCAGCAGGGTCGCGTGATCCCGGTGGCGCGAGAGCGCCGTGAAGGACGCGACGAGCCGGTGGGTCGGCGAGGCGCCGATCGCCTTCCGGAGCGTCCCGGGTTCCTCGGCCACCGGCGCTTCGGCGTCGATTCCGTTCGGCACGACGGCGATGCGCGTCGGCTCGACCCCGGCGCGAATCAAGCCGTTGCGGGCCGACCGCGACGCGGCGAGCACCAGCGAGGCGCGACGCCAGCGCCGCGGCACCGAGGGAGCGACGCCGAAACGACGCGTCGCCACGAGCGGCGTGTTCGAGCCGTCGAGCGCCTGGATGTAGAGGAGCATCTCGAGCGCCTTGCCGTCGTGCGCATGGTAGACGTCCCACGGGCTGCGAGCGTACCGGGCGAGCAGCTGGAGCGCGCGCGGATCGCCGCCCTCGGTCAGGGGCAGCGGAACCACCGGAACGCCCATCTCTTTGCACTCCGCCTCGAGCCGCGAGGCGGCCAGCGTCGCCACCGCCTGGTCGACGTCGGGCTCCCTCGCCAGGCCGTCCACCAGGAGGCGCACCTGGTCGCGCACCGACTGCCACTCCTGGCCGGAGTCGACGTGGAGTACGCGCAGCCGGGAGGCCACCGGGCGGGTCGTCGGCATGCCGCGTCAGTCCGCTCCGGAGGCCTCGACCGGCGCGGCGAGCTGCAGGTCGTACAGCCTGCGGTACCCTTCACCGGCGGCGTGGAGCTCGGCGTGGGTGCCCTCTTCGACGATGCGCCCCTCGTCGAGCACGATGATTCGATCGGCGTCGTGCACCGTCGACAGGCGGTGGGCGATCACGAAGACGGTCCGTCCCGAGAGCAACCGGCTGAGCGCCTTCTGGATGAGCCGCTCCGACACGGTGTCGAGCGACGAAGTCGCCTCGTCCAGGATGAGGATCGGCGGATCTCGGAGCACCGCCCGGGCGATGCCGATTCGCTGGCGCTGCCCGCCCGAAAGCCTCACGCCCCGGTCGCCGAGCTGCGTGTCGAAGCCGTCGGGCATCTCCTCGATGAACTCGTGGGCGTGGGCGGCCTTCGCCGCCGCCCGCAGCTCCTCGTCGCTCCAGCGCTCGGGCGCGCCGAATGCGATATTCGCGCGCACGGTGTCGTGAAAGATCACCGTCTCCTGGCTGACGATGCCGAAGAGTTGCCGGAGTCGATCGAGCCTGTACTCACGGGCGTCCACGCCGTCGATCAGCAGCCGTCCCTCGGTCGGATCGATGAAGCGTGGCAGCAGGTCGACCAGGGTGCTCTTTCCGGCACCCGAGTGCCCGACCAGCGCGACCACTTCCCCCTGCTGCACGTTCAGGTCGATGTCGCGCAGCACGGGGCGGCCGTCCTCGTAGGCGAACGACACGTCCTCGAACCGAATGCCGTCTTCCAGGTCGTCGATGTCGCGTGTCCCCGTGTCCCGCTCGATCGGCTCCTCGAAGACGTCGAACGCCCGGTCGGCCGCCGCCACCGAGAGCTGGAGCTGCGCCGGAAAGTCGGCCAGGCGCTTCAGCGGCGAGACGAGCTGCAGCGCGACGGTGATGAAGGCGATGAACGCCTCGGGCGCCATCGTCCCGTCGACCAGCACCATCCGCGCCCCGAGCCAGATCAGGAGCACCGCGCCGACCGAGGAGATCACCTCCGAAATCGGGCTCGCCGCCTTCGTCAACCCGGCGGTGCGCGCGATGCGGCGGGTATAGCGTTGCGATCGTTCCTCGAACCGCTTCCGCTCGTAGTCCTCCGCCCCCGAGGCCTTGATCAGGCGGACCCCGCTGATCGCCTCCTGGAGCATGCTCAGGAGCTCGCCCTGCTCGTCGAAGGCATCCCGGAAACCGCGCCGCAGGCGGCGGACGATGGGGGCGATCGTCACCGCGAGCACGGGCGCGAGGACGAGGGCGATCAGCGTGAGCTGCCACGAGAGCGCGACCAGGGTGACCAGGTAGGCGACCGCCGAGATGATCCGCCGGACCACCTCGAGCAGGAGCCAGCTCACGGCTTCGCGTGCCTGCCGCGTGTCGTTCAAGACGCGGGCGATCAGCTCGCCCGCCTTCGTCCGCGAATAGTAAGCCAGCGGCAGCGTCTGGAGCCGCGCGTAGACGTCCTCGCGCATCAGCCGCTCCACGCCTTCGGTGATCGAAACCGACAGGTACTTCGAGGCGAAGAGCGCCACGTTCTTTACGATGATCGCCACCAGCAGGAGGAGGACCACGTTGCGCAGCGCCTCGAGCTGCGTGCCCGAGCGGACGAAGTCGCCGATCGCCCACTCCAGGGCCCGCTCGACGAAGCTCCCGGCGTCGTCCCCCAGGAGCCGCCCGGTGC
>CAZOEX010000128.1:0-6901 GCA_964578925.1 uncultured Gemmatimonadota bacterium
CGCGGACCGGATCCTGGCGATCTCCTCCCGCTGGCGACCGCCGGCGGCCGAGCCCACGCCTGCCGAGGAGCCGGTCTACCCGCCGGCCGCGCAGGTCATCGGCCTCCTGCTCAACTCGATCTTCCTGGACAACCTGGACGTCGACGCCGAGCGGCTTCGCCGGATCAACTACCTGCTCGCCCGGGTGCCCGAGTCACGTCGCTGGCTCCTCTCGGAACGCCCCGTGCGACTCCTCGTGCTTCGTCCGTCCAGCGACATCGGTCGGGTGGCGCGCCACTACGAAGCCTCGATCCCGAAGTCGGTCCGCTACCTGCTGCGCGGTCTCGGTACGCGGAAGATCTCTTCCAGCGATCTCGTCTCGTACCTGATGTTCGAGTCCGAATACCTCGAACATCTGATCGAGCTCGGAGAGCGGGACGCCGAACGGAACTGGTTCAAGATCCGCCGCTTCCTCGACGCGGGCGACGCGGACGAGACCGCCGCGGACCAGGACGCGGGATAGCGGTGGCCGTGCGGTGGGCCGCCGAACGGTTCTCTAGCGCCCCAGCATGTGGCGGAGGGCCGGCTCGAGAAGCGGATCGGTGAACTCGTAGCCGGTCCGCTCGAGTTCGGACGGAGCCACCCGCGCGCTCGCCAGCAGCAGCTCGTCGGCCATCTCGGGACCGAGCAGCGCGCGAAGGGCCGGCGCGGGCGCGGGAAGGATGGCGGGCCGCTTCAGCACCCGGGCCAGCACCGCCGTGAGCTCCTCGTTCGACACGGGGTTGGGCGCCGTGACGTTCACCGGACCCTCGACCTCCTCCCGTCCGATCGCGTGAAGCGCCGCCCCGATCACGTCGTCCAGGGTCACCCAGCTCCAGATCTGTCGCCCGTCGCCGAGCCGGCCACCCACCCCGAGCCGCATCGGCGGCAGCAGGCGCTCCAGCGCGCCGCCGCCGGGCCACAGCACGATCCCCAGGCGAAGATGGACGACCCGGATGCCGGCGTCTCGAGCCGGATCCGCGGCTTCCTCCCAGGCACGCACCACCTCCGCGAGGAATCCGTCTCCGGGCGCCGCCGTCTCCTCGAGACGGGTGTCGCCCCGGTCTCCGTAGAGGCCGATCGCCGACGCACAGACCAGCACACGGGGCGGATTCGCCAGACCGGCCAGGGACTCGGCCAGGAGCCGCGTCCCCTCGACCCGGCTGTCGAGAATCCTCTGCTTGCGCGTCTCCGTCCATCGGTCGCCGGCGATCGGCTCGCCCGCCAGGTGGACGACCGCGTCCAGTCCCTCGAGCGCCGACCGGTCGATCGACCGCGCGCCGATCTCCCACGCGATCGATCCTCCGGCCGCGTCCGGAGGGTCCGAAGCGGGCCGCTTCAGCGCGATCGGCGTGTGTCCCGCGGTCGACAGCACCCGTGCGAGCTCGGTGCCGATCATCCCCGACATGCCGCTGATCGCGACCCGGAGTCCGGACGAGAGGGCCGCACGACGGTGCCGCTGGAAATCGCGCGACAGCACGCGGTGGCGATAGGCCAGTCCGCGCTCGATCCGGTCCCGAAGCTGACGTCCCGCGACCAGGCCCGCCACGGGCTCGAAGGGAAGCTCGTACTCGATCCGGTCCTCGATCTCACAGCCTCCGCCTTCGACCGACGAAAAGAGGTGCCGGTGGCGCCAGCGCGCGAAGGGACCCTCCACCTGGCAGTCCGCGAAAGCGTGCGGAGGATCGGGCGCGAGATGCTCGGACTCCCAGGTGAGGCCGCAGGGCCCCCAGCCCAACCGCACGGTGGTCCGGGCACCTTCCGCGAGCCCGGCGTCGGCTCGCACGAGCTCGATCGGCTCCCACGGCGGCAGGAGCCGGCCGAGCGCTCCGGGCCGGGCGTGCCAGGCCCACACGGCCTCCGGAGAGGCTGCGAGGTCGCTCGCCATGCGTATGATGTCCAGGGCCATCCCGGCTGCCTCCCGGTGGATCCCGGTGGTCTGTCCCGCGTCGTGTCGGACCATAACATTATTCTCTTTCGCATGTGCGTGCCGAACCGGCGCCGATCGAGATCGGTCGGAACCGTGGAAGCGCGTCCGGGGACCCCGACACGCGGCTTCGACAGATGATTCGACTTCTTCACATATCGGACGTGCACCTGGGCGCTCGCCTCGGTGGCTTCGGACCGGTCGCCGACGAGCGCCGCGAAGCGATCCGCACCGCGTTCCGACAACTCCCGGCACGGGCCGATGAATGGGGAGTGGACGCCGTTCTCGTCTCGGGCGATCTGTTCGAATCGCCCCGCCCCGGGGGCCGCGACGTCGACGTGGCCCGCGAGACCCTGCGTGGCCTGGCGCGAGCGCGTCCGGTCTTCGCGATCCCGGGAAACCACGACCTCGCCACGAGCGATGACTCCCCGTGGCGCGAGATGCCGGAAGTCGTCACCGTCTTCCTCTCGCCCCGATTCGGCGATCCGGTGCGCGCCACGATCCACGGCGAGACGCTGTACGTCCACGGACTCGCCTATAACCCGACCGCCGGTGGAGACGACGACCCCCTGGCCAGCTACCGACGCGGTCCGGCGGACGGGCTGCACGTCGTGCTCCTGCACGCCGGCGCGGCGGATCACCCCGACTGGACCGGCGGCCACGGCCTGCGCGTGACGACCGATCAGCTCGCCGCCCTCGAGGCCGACTACATCGCTCTCGGAGACCATCACCGCTTCCGGACACCGGCGGAGTTCGGCGGCGTTCCGGCCTGTTATCCGGGCTCGTTCGCCTCGGTCTCCGTGGACGAGATCGGACCGCGGGGCTGCGCGGTCGTCGAGCTTGCCGGGGATGCACCGCCACGGGTTCGGCTCGAGCCGACCCCGGTCCCCGCGCTGGTCGACGTCGGCCGCATCGACGTGAGCGACGTGACATCCGACCTTCAGGCGGCGGACCGGGTCGGAAGCGCTCTGACCGAGCCGGACGGCTACCCGGTCGCGACCCTGACCGGCGAACCGCGCTATCCCCTGGAGACCGAGCGGATCCGTCGGTCGCTCCGCGAGCGCTTCGGTTTTGCGGTGTTACGGGACGAAACGCGGTTCATCGATTCCGACGTCGTGCGCGACCTCGCCGACCAGCCGACGGTGGCCGGCCACGTCGCGCGACTCGGACTCCGTCGCGTTTCGCAGGCCGACGGCGAGGAGGCTCGTGAGACGGCCGAGCGGGCGCTGCGCCTGGCGCTCGGCGCACTCGAGGTCGCGCCGTCGTGAACGGCCCGGCCTTCCTCGAAGTCGAGCTCGCCTTCGGTGTCCATCGCCGCAAGTGGACCCTGAGTCCGGAGGGCCCCACGCTCATCGCGGGTCCCAACGGCAGCGGCAAGTCCACGCTCATCGACGGCCTGCTGCGCACGGTCTACGGCTTCCATCGTCGCAAGCCAGGCGACCGGATGCTGTCGGACGCGCGGCGTCCCTGGGACGGCGAGGCCTTTCGGTCGTCGGTCCGCGTCCGCACGGACGACGGGAACGTACTGGGCTGGTCGCGCGACCACGGGACGGACGAGGTCCGGGTCGTTCGCGCCGACGGCGAGGTGCTGTTCGAGGGAGAGGCGAATCCCGGCGGCAGCGGCTCCTCGGACCGGCCGTACTGGGATCTGGTCGAACGCACCTTCGGGCTCGAGAAGATCGAAGACTATGCCCGTACGGCCTGGGTGGCGCAGGGGGACATGCTCGAGACCGAGTTCGGCCAGGAGCTGCTCGCGCTGGCCGAGGGAGGACACGCTCGCCTCAACGTGGCCCTGGACAGCATCAAGCAGCGACACAAGGCACTGACGAAGCGAGCGGTTCATCCCGACGAGCGGAAGATGCCCGCCGACGGCCTGCTGGAGGAAGACCGTCGCAAGCGGGCCCGGCTCGAGGAGGCGCTGGCCGAGGCCCGCGGAGCCGAGCGGGACTACCGGTCCGCCGAGGAGCGGCTCGCAGCCGTCGACGCAGAGGCCGAGGAAGCGAAGGCGGAGCTCCAGCGTCTCGAATCCGCGCGAACGGAGCTGGCCGAGCGCCGGCGACTGGACGCGGAGTCCGAGGCGGCACGCGGGCGGCTCGATCATCTCCTCGACCTGAAGGGGGAGCTGGACGCGGCGACGAACGAAGCACGCGAAGCGGAGGCCCGCTGCGCCGACCTCGCGGAATTCCTGGACTACCCGGACGATTTCCCCGCGCTGGTAGACCGCCTTCGCAGCACCCGTAGCGACGAGGCCGAGCTCGCGGGCGCGATCGAGGCGGACCGGGAACGGGTGGCCGCCGTTCGGCCGCGCGCCGCGGGCACCCTGCTTCCCGCGGCGGGGATCGCCTTCGCCGCCGTCCTGGCGCTCCTTCCCCTGCTGACGGGACTCGAGGAACTGGCGAGGCTCGGCGCCTGGGCGGCGGCGCTGGCCGTGCTGATCCTCGCGATCTTCGGGCTCTGGCGGACGGCGGAGCGACGCGGCACGTATCGCACACGTACGCTCCAGCTCGAGGAGCGGCGGAGCGCGTTGCGAAAGACGCGCGAGCGCCTCGACGGACTGCTCGCCGCGGTTCCCGGCGGCGCGCGACTCGGTCCCGCCGAACTCGACGATCGGCTGGAGCGGTTCCGCGAGGCTCGCGAGGCCGCGCGGCGTCGCGAGGAAGCTCGACGGAGACAGCGCGAGGCGGCCCGGCGGGTGAAGGAGTCGGCCGACGCACAAGCGGCACCGGGGCGCACGCTGCCCCGGCTGATCGAGGATGCGCGGCGGCGGCTGGCGGAGATCGACGTCGAGCGGCGGCAGCTCAGTGCAGCGGCGGAGACGGGCGAGGGGCGGACGCCCCCGACGGAGCGAGCTCTGGACGATGCCCTGCGCCGGGTACGGGACCGCAGCGGGGCGCTGCAGGAGGAGCGGGAGGAGCTCCGGATCCGCCTCGATCGTGCGAGCCGGATCCTGGCCGACGCGGCGCATCTCGAGCGGGAGCTGAGGGACGTCGAGCGGCGCATCGACGAGAACGAGCGAACGGCGCGAGCCCTGCGAGCGGCGTTCGCGCTGCTGCGAGACGGGTACGAGGAGTTCCGCGAGCATGACGAGTCCCGGCTCGTCGACGCGATCGCGGGACGGCTGGAGGCGCTCGGGCAGCCGTCCCTGGGGGACTTCCGGGTCGGGCCCGGCCTCACCGAGCCGACCGTTTCCCTGGGCGGACGGACCCTCTCGATCGACTCGCCTGCCCTGAGCCACGGGCAGCGGCACCTGGTCATGCTCGCCGTCCGGCTGGGGGCCGCCGATTTTCTCGCCTCCGGGGATGTCGCCGTGCCGCTGGTCGTCGACGAGCCCTTCGCGCACCTCGACGACCGCAACGCGTCACGCGTCTGGCAGCTCCTGGATCGGATCGCGCGGGAACGCCAGGTCGTGGTCGCGACGCAGGAAGTCGATCTTCTCGCGAAACTCGGCGTCCACCCGGACGTACGGCTCGAGAGGAGTCCGCTGTCGAACGGTGGACCCGCCGTTCGACGAGCGGGTGAGAGAACGGAACCCACACGTGGCGCCGCGACGTTGGAAGGGACCGACTGACGCCAGCCGGACTCGACTTCGAGAGCGCTGATTCAACGTCGACGCCGCGCCGCGTGTTTTCCTCGACGTCCCCCCGCAAGGGCGGGCGCGAGTCAACGGGTGGTGAGGTTCAAGGGGATCCAGAAGGGAAGAACGCGCCTTGATATCCGATACCAGTATTCGCCGGCCGGTGCTGACCTCCATGGTCGCCGCCGCTCTCGTGCTGTTCGGCGCCATCAGCTTCACTCGCCTGTCGGTTCGGGAGCTGCCGGACGTCGATCCGCCGGTCGTTTCGGTCAACACATTCCTGCGCGGCGCCAATCCGCGTGTGATGGAGACGACCGTCACCGACGTGCTCGAAGAGGAGCTCAGCACGATTCCGGGCGTCCGCACACTCACCAGCTCGAGCTCGGAGCAGTCCAGCAACATCACACTGGAATTCACCCTCGACCGTGACCTCGAGGTCGCCGCGCAGGACGTACGCGACAAAGTCGCGCGGGTCAGGGGACGGCTTCCCGAGGAGATCCAGGAACCCGTCGTCACGAAGCAGGACGCCGACGCGCAGCCCTTCTTCTGGATGAGCCTCACGGCGGGCAACTACGACCTGCTGGAGCTCTCCGACATCGCGGACCGCCTCGTCAAGCAGCGGCTCCAGACGGTCGACGGCGTCGGGCGGGCGCAGGTGTTCGGCGAAAAGCGTTACTCGATGCGCGTGTGGCTGTCGCCCCAGGCCATGGCCTCGCGCGACATCACGGTGCAGGACGTCGAGAACGCGATCCTGACACGCAACATCGAGATCCCGGCCGGCCGCATCGAATCGGAGCAGCGCGAGTTCTCCGTCCGATCCCTCGGCGAGCTGCGCACCCCCGAGGAGTTCGCCGACATCGTCGTCGCCTCGCAGGGCACGCAACTCGTGCGGTTGGGTGACATCGCGCGGGTCGAGCTGGGACCCGAGGACGAACGCACGTATCTGCGATTCAACGGCGAGACCGCGGTTGCGGTGGGTGTGGTCCGCCAGTCGAAGGCGAACCTCGTCGAGGTGTCCGACAACATCCGGGCCGAGGTGCCGCTCATCCAGGAGTCGCTGCCGCCGGGCGTGGAGCTGACGATCGGCTTCGACTCGTCGGAGTTCGTGCGGCAGTCGATCCGCGAGGCCCAGGAGACGCTGGTCCTCGCCGGCATCCTGGTCGTGCTCATCATCTTCGTCTTCCTGCGGAACCTCCGCGCCACCTTCGTCCCGGCGCTCGCGATCCCGACCTCCATCGTTGCCGCCTTCGCGGTGCTCTACGCCTTCGGCTTCTCGATCAACCAGTTCACCCTTCTGGCGCTGATCATGGCGATGGGGATCGTGGTGGACGACGCGATCATCGTGATGGAGAACGCGTATCGCCACCAGGAGGAGATGGGCG
>CAZOEX010000129.1:0-5316 GCA_964578925.1 uncultured Gemmatimonadota bacterium
GCTCGAAGCGTTGAGCCTCGTTCTCGGCAAGGAGCTGTCCGAGGAGCGCGACAACCTCGCGCACGGACTCGTCTGGCTGGCGATCATCGGGTCGGTGAGCCCCCTGCTCGGGCTCATGGGCACGGTCCTCGGCGTGATGAACGCGTTCATCGGGATCACGGCGCAGGGCACGGCGAACATCGCCGCCGTCGCACCCGGCGTCGCCGAGGCGCTCGTCACCACGGTGGCCGGCCTCGGCGTCGCCATACCGGCCGTGATCGCGTACAACCACTACGCGGGTAAGCTCTCGCTGTTCACCGGCGAGCTGGAAGGCTTCGCGGCGGAGTTCATCGGGACGCTGGCGCGCGAAGGGCGCGTATAGTGTTCCATCCCGGAAGTTCGTCGGCATTCGTGCGCCGCTGCATCCACTGTGGCTGCGTTGCTTCTTCTCGAAATGGCGCTGCTATTCCTCGTCGTCGCGCCTTGCCACAGCGGCGCACCGGCACCCTCGGTGCGCAACGAACTTACGGGACGGAACACTGATGCGAATCCGCCAGCGACATACGGGAGACGACGATCTCGCCGTTCGTGCGGAGATCAACGTCACGAGCCTGGTCGACGTCGCCTTCACCCTCCTCGTCATCTTCATGATCACCGCCCCGATCCTGCAGGGAGGGGTGGACGTCACGGTGCCGCAGGCCCCGGCGGCGCCGCTCCAGGTGGCCGAAGGCGTCGTCGTGACCGTCGATCGCGACGGCGTCATCTACGTGGACGACACAGAGGTGACCCGCGACGAGTTCGCCGCGACGATCGGGCCACTCGTGGAACGGAGCGGTGGCGGAACGGTGTACGTGAAGGGCGACACGGACGTCCCGTACGGCGCCGTACTCTGGGTCGTCGGGACGTTGCGCGAGGCGGAAATCGACGCCGTGAGCCTGGTCGCGGAGCCGGAGCCGCGCCGCGGGAACTGAGCGGCCGAGCGGGAGGCGATGGAGACGACACGGCAGGGACGCATCGAGGAGGGACGCATTCCCCCGGGGGCATGGTGGGGTTCCATCGGACTGCACGTCGTGCTCTTCGGCGTGCTGTTCGCCCTCTCCTTCTTCTCGGTTCCCGAAGTGCCGGCCCGCACGTACGCCGTGAACCTGGTGGCGGCGGCCGACCTCGAGGCGCCCCTGGCCGAGGCGCCGGCGCCGCCGCAGCAGGAGGAAGAGGAGAACCGGCCGCCACCCCCGCAGCCCACCGAAGAGCCGCTTCCCGAGACCGAGCTCCCGAGCGTCGAGGAGGAGATGCCGGAGACGGAGGAGCCCGAGAGGGAGCCGGCGCGGGCGGACGAGACCGGTGAAGAGACGATCAACGTGCAGACGGAAGGGATGCGCTTCGTCGATCCGGCCTACACGAACAACATCGTGCGCCAGATCAATCGCTACTGGCGTCCGCCGGATACGGCCCGCCCGCTACGGGCCGAGATCATCTTCGTGATCGATCGGTCCGGGGCGGTGGAGGACATCCGCTGGCTGGAGCGCTCGGGCAGCGCGACGTTCGACCTCGAGGCGCGAGGCGCCGTGGAGGCGGCCGCGCGCGCCGACGCCTTCGGACCCCTGCCGGAAGAATACGAATACGACAAGCTCCAGGTGAGCTTCTACTTCGACCCGAGTCGCAGATGAACCGAACAGAACGACGCACTTCGATCCCGATGCCCGACGGCCGGCGCGTGGCGGCGATCGTCCTCACGACAGCCCTGCTCTCGTCGGCGATGGCATCTCCGGCCGCCGCACAGGAGGACGATCGGGGCGACGTGCGCCTCGGCATCACCTACTCGCCCGGGTACCAGCCGGGGCTCGTGATGACCTCCGTCGGGTTCGCCACGGCCTCGGGTCTCGGCGAGACCGCCCGGTCCGTGGAGACGATCCTCCGCACGGATCTCCTGTACGCCGACCGGTTCGAGATCATCGCGATTCCCGATTCCGTCCGCACGGCGAGCGGTGTAAACTACGAGCTGTGGAACGAGCTGGGGGCCGTGTGGCTGGTCAACTCGGAGCTGACCGGAAGCGCCTCGGCCCCCGTCCTGCGCGTCAGCCTGCACGACGTCGTCTTCGGCGAGTTGAAGGAGGTCGAGTCCTTTCCCCTCCCGGCGCTGAGCGCGCGCGACTTCCGTATGGCCGTCCATCGGGTGTCGGACCAGGTCGTGGAGTGGGCGACGGGCGATCCGGGCATCGCGGCCACCCGGATCGTTTTCCGGCGCAAGACCGGTGACGAGGCGTCGGACATCTTCGCGATCGACTACGACGGCGAGAACCTCACCCGGCTGACGTCCGAGAACACGATCGTCTATTCGCCGGCGCTGTCCCCGGACGGGACGCACCTCCTCTACGTATCCTACGATCAGGGCTGGCCGGTGGTCTACGAGAAGGACCTCAGGAGCGGCGACCGCCGGACGATATCCAGCGTTCGGGGTCTCAACCTGACGCCGGTCTACTCGCCGGACGGCAGCCGCATCCTGCTGGCGCGCACGGCCGGTGATCACACGGAGTTGTTCGAGTTCCGCCGGAACCCGCTCGGAGCCCCACGGCGGCTCACCTACACGAGCTCGGGAGAGACACTCAACGCTGGATATTCGCCGGACGGCAGCCGGATCGTCGTGACCTCGTCGCCCCTCGGTCTGCCCCACATCTACGTCATGTCGGCGTCCGGGGGCTCGCAGCAGTTGATCAGCCGGTACGTCTATGGAGAGCGTGGATACGCGACATCGCCCGACTGGGCTCCGGAGAACGGCCGAATCGCCTACCAGGCCTGGATCGAGGACAGCTTCCAGGTCGTCGCGGTCAGCCCGGACGGATCGGACCGTCGTGTCCTCACGTCGTCCGGGAGCAACGAGGATCCGAGCTGGGCACCCGACGGCCGACATCTCGTCTTCGCCTCAGCCGGGACACGCGGCCGGGCGCTCCTGATCCTGGACACGGTGAGCGGGCGGGTTCGCACGCTGACGACGGGCCAGGTGGATCAGCTTCCCGATTGGTCGGATCCACTGCGCTGAGCCGGGAGGGAGCAGCGGCCGTATCGCAGCGCACCGGCCCCATTGGCAAGGAATATCGCGATGGCTACAATGAACCCGGTTCCGGCCCGGTCGTCGTCGCGCCCGTCGCGCTTCGCCTGTGGATCCAAATGAACTGGTCTTCCAGACCCGAAGGAGTCTCGAGATGCGCCGAAATCTGACAGCCGCCGTACTTCTCGCTTTTCTCGGCGTGGGCCTCGTGGCCTGCGGCGGAAACGAGCCGCCGCCGGAGCCGGCGCCGGTCGTAGAGGAGGAGCCGACCCCCGACGCGGACAGCCTGGCCGCCGCGCGGGAAGCCGAGCGGGAAGCCACCGCCATGGAGCTCTGCGACCAGGCCCGTGCCGCCGTCTCCGCCGGCGATCTGGATCGGGCGCGCAATCTGGTCCGCCAGATCAACAGCGAGTACGCGGGCACCGAGTGCGCCGGCATGGTCGGTGAGATCACCGACAAGATCGACGCGGTCACGGTGCTCCGCGAACGCGTGCACTTCGAGTTCGATCGGTCGCGCATCACGGACGAGGCGGCCGCCGTATTGCAGCGGAAGGCCGAAGTGCTTCGCGCCAATCCGGATCTTCAGGTCACGATCGAGGGACATTGCGACGAGCGCGGGTCGCTCGAGTACAACATGGCGCTCGGACAACGGCGCGCGGAGAGCGCCCGGCGGTATCTGACCGGCCTCGGCGTCTCCGACGACATGTTCTCCACGGTGAGCTACGGGGAGGAGCGTCCGATCGCGCAGGGTTCGAACGAGCGCGCGTGGGCGCAGAACCGTCGCGCCGAGTTCAAGATCGACAACCTGGACGTGCTGTGATTCGTCTCCGTCACTGCGGCCTCGTGGCGCTGGCGCTGCTTTCCGGCAGCGCCTGCGCCACGAAGGGCGACGTGGCATCGCTGCAGACCACGCTGGTGCAGCAGATGGAGGAGGACCGCGCACAGCGTGATTCATTGATCGCGGAGATACGGAGCCTGCGCTCGGTGCTGCTCGACAGCCTGAACGTCCAGCAACGGCGGGACATCTCCGGTCGCGTGGATCTGCAGCGCCAGATCCAGGATCTGAACACGGCGCTGAACCAGTTGATGGCGCTCACGGGAGAGACGCAGCGCCAGCTCGCTCGATTGGAGGGCCGTGACGGCCCGGGTGATACGGCGGGAGGCGGGGGCGCGGCCGTCGACCTGGACACCGAGGAATCGGCCGACGCGCGGGATCTGTACGACGCGGCCGTGCGGCAGTTCCAGCGCGGATCCTACGAGACGGCCCGCACGGGACTCGACGAATTCCTCGCCCGGCATCCCTCGCACGAGCTCGCGCCGGACGCACAGTACTACCGGGCCGAGACCTTCGCCGAAGCCGGAGAGCTGGACACGGCGCTCGAGGAGTATGCCCGCGTCCTCGAGCTGTACCCGAACTCACGCCGGGCACCCACGGCGCTCTACAAGAGCGGCCGTATCGAGCTCGAACGGGGCAACACGGATGACGCACGGACCTTCTTCAATCGGGTCGTGCAGGGATATCCGGGGAGTGACGAGGTCGAGCTCGCGAGACGGGAACTCACCCGTCTCGGCGGCTGAGCGCGGACCGGCGGAGCCCGGGCTTTGCGCTGTCCTTCCTGTGACCACGTCGAAGACAAGGTCGTCGATTCCCGTCTGAGTCGCGGCGGCCGTTCGATCCGTCGCCGCCGCGAGTGCCTCGAGTGCGGAAAGCGCTTCACCACCTACGAACAGGTCGAGCACGAGCCGCTCTCGGTTCGCAAGACGACCGGTGCCGTGGAGCCGTACGATCGCTCGAAGCTTCTCGGCAGCATCGGCATCGCCTGCGCGAAGCGCCCGGTCTCCCGGACGACGATCGAGCAGGTGGTCGACCGGATCGAAGAGGACATCGAGTCGGCCGATCAGCGCGAGATCAGCAGCCAGTCGATCGGCGAGATGGTGATGGAGCATCTACGGGGACTCGACCAGGTCGCCTACGTACGGTTCGCTTCCGTATATCGAAACTTCCAGGACACGACGGAGTTCATGGAAGAAGTACGGGAGCTGGTCACGAGGGCCCGCTACCGGGCCCGCGGCCAGCAGGATCTGTTCGGGAAGGATTCCGAGGACGCGGCGGACCCGTCCGGGGAGCAGACTTCTGAGTGAAGAGAGCCAGCGGTGAGATGCCGTTCCTCGACCATCTCGAGGAGCTGCGCTGGCGCATTCTCAAGGGGCTCGGCGGCGTCATCCTCGGTGCCGTGATCTGCGGCTTCTTCGACGACTTCGTGATCGACAGCGTACTGCTGGGCCCGACG
>CAZOEX010000129.1:5326-6863 GCA_964578925.1 uncultured Gemmatimonadota bacterium
CACCTCGAGGAGCTGCGCGAGCGCCTGATCTGGAGCCTGGTCGTCGTGCTCGCCCTCTCCGTCGGGGGCTTTTTCATCGTCACCGGCTTCGACGTAATCGGAATCCTCGAGCGTCCCTTCCACCATGCCCTGCCCGGGCAAGACCTGTTGTTCACCAGCCCGACGACGCCGGTCGTCGTGACGCTGAAGCTCGCGTTCGTGGTCGGGATCATCCTCGCGACCCCCTTCCTCGCCTGGCAGGCCTGGGCATTCTTCGAACCCGCGCTCTACGATCACGAGCGACGCTTCGTGATCCCGGCAATCGGTCTCGGTTTCGTGCTGCTCCTGGCCGGCATCGCGATGGCTTATTTCTTCGTTCTGCCGTTCGGGCTCGATTTCCTGCTCGGTTTTCAGGCGGAGAGCTTGAGCCCGATCATCACGGTCGACGAGTACCTGCGCTTCGCGACGCGCATCATCCTCGCCTTCGGCGTCATCTTCGAGATGCCCGTGGTGCTGGTGCTGCTCTCGTTGATCGGGATCGTGACGGCGGACGGCCTGCGGAAGTACCGGCGACACGCGATCGTGGCGCTGGCGGCCGCTTCGGCCCTGCTGACGCCGGCGGACGTGGGGACGATGCTCATGCTGCTCGGTCCGATGATCCTGCTGTACGAGCTGTCGGTCTTCCTCGTCGACGTGGTCGGGCGGCGCGTGTCGCGGGCGGAGCCCGTGTCGTGAAGCCGGCGTTCGGCGTTCCGGCCGGTTTGTTTCTGCTCGCGCTCCTGCCCGGGCTGGCCGGGGCGCAGGAGATCGACCGGGACAGGATCCGGCCGCCCCGCGGTGTGAGGGGGGACACGACCGGGGTGGCCCTCGAGCGGCTCCAGGCGATGCCCGACAGCCTGCTCACGGACAGCCTTCGCGCGGTTCGAGACAGCCTTGCGGCCCGCCGGGACAGCCTGGCTCAGCTGAACCTTCGAACGCGGCGCGAGGAGCTGGCGGGGGGGGACTTTCCGGAGAAGGACGAGCTCTTCCGGACGCTGGGCGAGGAGACGGGCTACGAGATCGTCGAGTACAGGGGAGAGGTCGTCCGCTTCGGGATCCCCCGCCGAACGCTCGACCTCGAGGGAGCCGCGCAGCTGAATCGGGCGGGCGACGTGCTCGTGGCCGATACGATTCGCTACCTGGGGGACCGGCGCTTCATCGAGGCGCGCAAGTCGATCGAGCTGTTGGGTGCGGACGGCAACACGGCCACGAGCGACTCGACGCTTTACTACGACGTCGACCGCCTGCGGGGCACATTGTTCGACGCGGAGTCGTCCTTCGACGACGGAGGCACGGAGTGGCGCGTGTTCGGGAACGTGATTCCGCTCGCGCAGGACACGATCTACGCGACGCACAGCGCGTTCACGTCCTGTGATCTCGAGGAGCCGCACTACACCTTTCGGGCGGGGCAGCTGAAGATGGTCACCCGGGACGTCCTGGTGGCGTGGCCCGTCGTGCTCTACGTGAGCCGCGTTCCGGTCTTCTGGCTTCCGTTCTTCGCGGCGGACATCCGCCAGGG
>CAZOEX010000130.1:0-6808 GCA_964578925.1 uncultured Gemmatimonadota bacterium
TCCCTTCGACTACGTGATCACGATGGGTTGCGGCGAGGAATGCCCGTACGTGGCGGCGGAGCGGCGCGAGGACTGGGCGCTTCCCGATCCGAAGGACCTTCCCGCCGAGGACTTCAACCGGGTACGGGACGAGATCGAGCGACGGGTTCGGGCACTCCTCGACGAGATTCGGGAGGCGGGCTCGTGAAGGGAGCAGCATGAACAAGGGAGCAGCATGAACGGAGACTGGAAGGATGTCGCGAGCTTCGGCTCGCTGGTCGAAGCCGAGATGGCCGGCGGCAGGCTGGAGTCGGCCGACATCCCCTTCATGATCGATCAGCGGGACGCAGTCGGGCTGTTCGGTCCCGGCCATTCCGGTACGTCCGTCCGGGGCGTCGTCCTGAAGGTGCCTGCCGATTTCGTCGAGGCGGCCCGCCGCCGTCTTCGCCTCGACCCGGACTGAGCCCATGACCGAACGCGAGCTTCTGCGCCACTACCTGGCCGCCATAGCCTACCGGACCCAGAAGGCGTTGCGCGGCGCCCCCGTCGGCTTCGCGGATTTCCGCGCGGCGCCCGGTGTCCGCACGCCTCACGAGCTTCTCCGCCACATGAGCGACGTGCTCGGCTATGCCCGCACGACGTTCACCGGCGGCAGCTGGCGGGCGCACAAGCTCCCGGACTTCGCGCAGGAGATCACGCGCTTTCACGAGATTCTGGAGGACCTGGGAGAGCTGGTCGACGACGCCGAGTTCGGCGAGGTGTCGCCGCCGCCGCTCCTGCAGGGTCCGTTCGCCGACGTCATGACCCACGTGGGCCAGATCGCGATGCTTCGCCGGCTCGAAGGCTCACCCGTACCACCCGAGAACTTCATCGTGGCCGACGTGGATCCGTCGAACCTGGGACCGGAACAACCGGATGCCGAGAGCCCGGACGCCGAGTGGTATGACGCCGAGGAAGAACCCTGGTGAGCGGAGACGACGGATCGGGCGAGGACGACGGACCGGGCGTCGCTTTCCATCCCCCGTTCCTCGTGTTCGCGCTGCTGGTGGCCGGCTGGACCCTCCGGCAGACCCGGCCTCTGCCCTTCCTGCCCGAGGAGGCCGCGCGTCCCGTGGGCGGTGTCCTCGCAGGGGCGTCGTTCCTCCTCTTCTCCTGGGCCGTGATTACGATGCATCGCGCCGGAACGAACCTCCCCACCCACCTGCCCACGAAGGCCCTCGTCCGCTCCGGCCCGTACCGCTTCTCCCGCAACCCGATCTACCTGTCGCTCGCCGTCGGCTTCGCCGCCCTCGCCGCATGGCTCAACACCGCCTGGTACCTGTTGATGGATTTGCTCTTCGTCGGCTTGATGAGCGCCGGCGTCATCGTCCGGGAGGAGCGCTACCTGGCCCGGAAGTTCGGGACCCTTTACGAGCGCTACCGGTCCGAGGTGAGACGGTGGTTGTGAGGTCGCGATGAGGCCGGAGCGCATCGTCTCCGGCGGTCAGACGGGGGTCGATCGAGCCGCCCTCGACGTGGCGCTGGAGCTGGACGTTCCGTGCGGCGGATGGGTGCCGAAAGGACGCATCGACGAACGGGGCCGGATTCCGGACCGCTATCCCGGGCTCCGGGAGACGGAGACGGCCGAGTGGAGCGAGCGGACCGAGGCGAACGTGCGGGACTCCGACGGAACGCTCGTCATCTCGCGAGGGCCGCTGACGGGTGGATCGAAGTACACCCGGGAAGTCGCGGAGCGCCTGGGCCGCCCCTGCCTCCACCTGGATCTCGAGGGGTCGGCGACGGCCGCGCTCGAGGCCACCCGGGACTGGATCGCCGCCAACGACATCCGGGTGCTCAATGTCGCAGGGCCGAGGGAGAGCAAGGACCGCGACCTGTACGACCTGGCGGCCGAGCTGCTACGCGAGTTGCTCGGCCCGACCGTCCGGTCCTAGCGCAGGCTGGTCCGATGCGCCCGGCCGCCGTTCGAGCACCGCGAAGCGCGTGACGTTCCGAGCGTCGTCCTGGATGCCGCGCCGGAGCACCCGACACCCGTAGAGCCGCGCGGCCCGCGCCGAGGCGATCGCGGCGTCTGCCGGGAGTCGGTCGGCGGCGAGGGCCCGTACGGCGCCGGCCGTGTCTTCGGTGGGAAGCGCCACCCAGTTGGAATGGGCGCCGAGAAAGCGGCGGCATTGCGCGAGCGCGGCGGGGTGGGACGCGACCCGGCGGATGCGCCGCCCATCCGCCCCGGATCTCCCGACGAGGCAATGCTCCACGGCTACTTCGACCCGGCCGGTTTCGTGGACGAGCGTCCGGGCCAGCAGCTCGCGGACGGCCGGAAGGGGGCCGAGGATGGTGTTCTCGATCGGGAGGATCGCGGAAGTCGCCCGCCCGCCGACGAGTGCCTGGACCGCTTCCCCGAAGCTGCCGCACTCCAGGATGCGGATCACCGCGCCGAACGCCCGTTCAGCGGCCTCGTGGCTGTAGGAGCCGGCGCATCCCTGGATCGCCGCGACGACCCCGTCCTCCGCCCGAGTGATCATCGCGGTGTCAGCTCCGCCCGCCGGGTCAGGCCGATCAGCGCCCAGAAGAGGGCGCGGACGTCCTCTTCGTCGAGATCGTGCTCACGGGCGAACTCGCCCGCGTACCGGACGACCGCGGCCTCACGTGCCGGATCGAGCACTGGCAGGCCGGCCGCTCGCTTGGCGTCGGCGACCTCCCGGGCCACTTCGAGGCGACGCCGTACGAGGCGTAGCAACTCGTCGTCGATTCCGCGGATGAGCTCACGGAGCTCGGCGAGTGGCTTCGTCTCCTCCGCATGGGCACCAGTGTCGAACCCGGCCGGATCGGATCGGGTCGGTTCGCCGCCCGGCCTCATCCTGCCGCGCTCCTGCGTGCGGGTTCTTCGTTCAACGGCAGCCTGCGTCCTGCCGCGGCGGCGAAGCCGGCCAGGCGCCGCATCATCGCCGCGAATGTCTCCGGCCCGAGCGCCTGGTCGGAATCGGACCACGACTTCGTCGGGTCCGGGTGCACCTCGACGAGGAGTCCGTCCGCGCCCGCGGCCACGGCGGCGCAGGCCAGCGGCTCGATCAGCTCCCGGTCGCCCGCCGCGTGGCTGGGATCGACGATGACCGGAAGGTGCGTCTCCCGCCGCAGGACGGGGACGGACGAAAGATCCAGTGTGAAGCGCGTGGCTTCACCGAAGGATCGGATGCCCCGCTCGCAGAGGATCACCGCGGTGTTGCCCCCGGCCATGACGTACTCCGCCGCGAGTAGAAACTCTTCGATCGTCGCCGACAGACCGCGCTTCAGGAGTACGGGTCGCTCGATACGTCCGAGCTCACGGAGAAGCGGCACGTTCTGCATGTTTCGCGAGCCGACCTGGAGGACGTCCGCATGCGCCGCGACCGTTTCGACGAGACGTGGATCCATCACCTCGGTCACGACGGGGAGGCCCGTGGCCGCGCGCACCTCGGCCAACAGCTCGAGCCCCCTTCGGCCCAGTCCCTGGAAGCTGTAGGGCGACGTCCGCGGCTTGTAGGCGCCTCCGCGCAACATTCGCGCTCCGGCCCCGGCCACGGCCCAGGCCGCCCGCCCGAGTTGTTCGCGGTCCTCGACGGAGCAGGGCCCCGCGGCGACGAGTAGCTCGCGGCCACCCACCGACAGCTCTTCCCCGATCCACACTTCGGAGCGACCGCCCCCGGCGCGGTCTGCCAGCGGATAGGCCGAGGCTTGCACACGCTCGACGACGGCAGAGCGTTCGAGCCCCGTCCCCGTCGGGCTTCCGACCTCAGTCGGGTCGATCTTCGCGTCCGGTCCGCTACAGGCCACCACGTGGTGGTCGCCGACCGCGAAGCAACGCGTTCGCAGGCCACGGCTCTCGACCCACTCCCGCACGTCGTCGCGCGCCCGACGAGAGGCGCTCGATCTCAGATGAAGCAACATCTGGGTACTCCCTGACTCGTGGATACAAAAAAAGCGGCCCGTTCATTTCGAACGAGCCGCCTGCCATCCGGAGTTGTCGTGCTGTCAGCCTACATCATTCGCACCCTCGCGGAGGCGGCCCGTTCGGCGGGACGCCGGTAGATAAACGCGAAGGTAAACGACTGGCCGTTCAGCATGGAAACCACGGTAGAGCGTCGGGTGCCCGTTGTCAAAAGGGGGCCGAAGAGCTACGGCTGAAGGCGGAATCGCTGGCGGCCGGCCCACACGACGCACCAGCTCCGTAGTCCGCACGGCTGGCCAGGCGGCGGGGAATCTCGCTAGACTGATCGGATCCGGCGTCCGGTCGTCCGCGGGATTCCCGTCTCACCGTCGACCGAGGCGGCCGCTTCCCCATACAGAAGGCAGGCATGACCGAAAACAAGACGCAGCCCACCGACGCCGACGTCGACGCGTTCATCGACGCCGTCGAGAACGACCGCAAACGCGAAGACTCGCGCGTCCTCCTCGATCTCATGCGGGAAGTCACCGGAGAAGAACCGGTGATGTGGGGGTCGAGCATGGTGGGCTTCGGGCAGTACCACTACCGATACGAGAGCGGCCGGGAGGGGGATTGGTTCCTAGCGGGGTTCGCTCCGCGCAAGTCGAGCCTGGTCGTCTACATCATGTCGGGTTTCCCCCGCCACGAGGAGCTGATGAGCAAGCTCGGCAAGCACCGGACGGGCAGCTCCTGCCTCTACATCAACAAGCTGGACGACGTCGATCTCGACGTGCTGCGCGAACTCGTCCGGCGATCCGTCGAACACGTGGCCGCGAGCCACGACACGTAGTCGATTTCCCCCGGCACCCGTCGATCCACGAGGAAGCCCATGAAGTGTCCCGCGTGTAGCGGTCCGCTGGAAACGCGAAGCTACGACGGCGTCGAAGTCGACGTCTGCGTCGCCGGCTGCGGCGGCGTGTGGTTCGATCAGTTCGAGTTCCGGAAGTTCGACGAGCCGCACGAGGCCGTCGCTACGGAACTTCTCTCTCTCGAAGGGGCCGAAACCCGCCCCAGCGAGGAAAACGACCGGTTCGAGTGCCCCCGCTGCGGGGACGGCGTCGTCCTCCGCCGACGATTCTTCAGCACGAAGCGCCGGGTCGAGGTCGACGAGTGCCCGGCGTGCGCCGGCGTATGGCTGGACGTGGGCGAGCTCCGCGATCTTCGCGAGCTCTTTCCGTCGGAGACGGCCCGCAAGGAAGCCGCGGCCGCCTACTTCGACGAGGTGTTCGGTCCACAACTCGCCGCCCTGCGAGCCGAGAGCGAAGAGGACCGTGATCGGGCGGCCCGCTTCGCGCATGCGCTTCGCTTCGTCACGCCGAGTTACTGGATCCCCGGCGACCAGGAATGGGGGGCGTACTGACGCCGCCGGACACCGGCGCCTCCGTCGACGCAAAAGTGAGAAGGCGCCTGCCTGCGCTCGACTGGATGCGCGGGATCGTGATGATCCTCATGGCGACCGATCACGCCTCGGGCGCCTACAACAGCGGCCGGCTGGTCACGGACTCGGCGCTCATGTACGGGGCCGGCATGCCCCTGCCGCCGCTCCAGTTCGCCCACCGCTGGATCAGCCACATCTGCGCTCCGACCTTCCTCTTCCTGGCGGGCGCCGCGCTCGCGCTCAGCATCGAGCGAAAGGTCGGGCGCGGCGCGTCGGCCTCGAAGATCGATCGGGACATGTTCGTGCGCGGGCTGATCATCCTCGCCGTGGACCTCTTCTTCATCAATCTCTTCTGGTTCCCGGGCGCGATCCTGCTGCAGGTGATGTACGCGATCGGGGTGGCGATGATCTTGATGATCCCGCTCCGGCGCCTGCCCAGTCCCGTCCTGCTCGTGCTCGGCGTCGTCATGCTCTTCGCGGCCGAGTGGTTCCTTCCGGATGCTCTCTTCGTCCCGGGCGACTTCGGGTCCGTTCTCTCGGCGCTGACGCTCGGCGCGGGTTTCTTCGACACCAACCTGGAGGCCTTCGGCCCCTGGGCCGCGCTCGGGATCCCGGACGCCTTCGCCGTCGGCTACCCGGTCCTCCCGTGGCTGTCGATGATGATCTTCGGCTGGGTGTTCGGGCGCTGGCTGCTCCCTCGCAAGGACGCTCCGGAGTGCGAGATGCGCAGCGCCCGCTTGATGGGGTGGCTCGGCGCGGGTGGCCTCGCCGCCTACGCCGTCATGCGCGGCTTCAACACCTTCGGGAACCTGCAGCTCTTCCGGCTCGACGGCTCGTGGATCCAGTGGTTGCACGTGAGCAAGTATCCGCCGAGCGCCGCCTTCACCGCCCTCGAGCTGGGGCTGATGTGCCTGATCCTGGCGGGGCTGTTTCTCCTGCAGCGCCGCCAGGGCGACGATGTGAACTACTCGAACCCTGTGCTCGTCTTCGGACAGACGGCCTTCTTCTTCTACATCGCGCACATCTTCCTGTACGAGACGACGGCCCGGTTGCTGGGCGTACACCAGCAGAACGGCCTTCTCGTCTCGACGATCGCGATGACGGCCGGCCTGTTCGTGCTGTATCCCGTTTGCCGGTGGTATCGCGGCTTCAAGGCCGCGCACCGGGGCACGGTGCTCAGGTACATGTGACGACCGGAGACTTGCACGCGAAGCGGATGGCTCGCGCATTTCGAAAGTGAAGGGGAAGCGGACTCACTCAGGCGAGGGATGCTGATGCGTACTGCGATGAAGTGGATCGGCCGGGGCGCGCTGGCTCTGATGGCGCTGTTGGTTCTGGCCGCGGGAGTGGTCTACGCGGTGTCCGAGAGTAAAATGCGCACGACGCATGAAGTCGATGCGGCGGCGGTCGAGATTCCGACCGATTCATCCGCCAGGGTCGAGGGAGAACGTCGCGCCCGCATCCTCGGCTGCTACAACGGCTGTCACGGTGAC
>CAZOEX010000131.1:0-6773 GCA_964578925.1 uncultured Gemmatimonadota bacterium
CCCGACCCGGCGGCAGCCGTGCCGACCACTCCTGCGGCGACAGCGTCGTCCGTCCCGCCCGTCGCGTAGTCCATGCGCCCCCTCGCTATCAGAAACCGACTTCGGAATTCAGACTCAGCCTTCTACGTCTGCGTTCATCATACGAAGCGGGATCAACCGGGTATCAACGCCAACGGGGCCGGCGCGGCCACACGGGCTCCGACGCTACGAGAACCGGCTATCGCGCCGTCCGGGCCGGCACGGAACGCCGTCTCCGCGGCTCACGACAGAACGCCTTCCCGCCCGGCGCTCATCTCGCACTCACGCCATGAGCGCCGCGTGACGACGGCCGGGCACCGCCGTCTGCCGCGCCACATCCGCCCGCCGCGACGGTTGGACCTTACATTTCCCCCATGCCACGATCGCCAGACCCTTCGGATTCCCGGTCCCCGGGCCGCTCCGAGACCGCAGATCCGCAGCGTTCCACGCCCGGCACCCTCGTCGATTGGCTCCTGGAGCAGGGGCTGCTGCGTGGACCGCTGCCGTTCACCGACTACTGGGCCAGCGTGCTGCGGCTCGAGGGCGGCGATCGACCGGAGCGCGAGCGGGAGGGCCTGATCGATCGGGCGCTCTTCCGGCTCGGCGTCGATCGCCCCGAGCTCGAGTTGCCTCGCCTGCGCTACTATCTCTGGCTCTTCTTCGCCGGCCCGCTGCTCGTGGCGTTCCGCTCGTTTCGTCGCCTCGGCCGTTACAAGATCCGCATACGCTCGGGGGTGGGGGAGAAGGTGCTCGAGGCGCTGGCCACCTACGAGCTCGATCTTCGAGGCGCTGGCGCCGGACGAGTGGACGTCCATAGACCCGAGCGGGGCGGGGGAGACGGAGACCGGGAGGCCCGGGTCGTAGCCCGTGATCTGATCGATCCATTTCGCATGAGCGGTTTCACGAGCCTCTTCCTGGCCGCCTACAAACTCCCGCTCGCCGCGTTGACCGGGATCATCCTCGTCGGTGTGGCGATCCCGGTGTTGCACGAGTACGGGGCCTTCGAGGCGTACGGATCGCGGCTCATCCTGCTGGGGTTCCCGGTGGTCGTGCTGCTCCTGGTCGCCCTGTTTCGAGAGCTGGGAACGGCCGTGCTGGGCGCCGTTCCCGTCCTCATCGCGGCATTTCTCTACTGGTCCCTGGGTCCGGAGACCACGCGGGACTGGAGCGCGTTCGGCCTCTGGCTCGCGGCGCTCTTCGTCGCTTACCTGGTCATCGATCTCTTCTTCTTTCCTCGTCCCGTCCCCCCGACGTTGATGCTCTACACCGCGGAGGGGGACGGCACGCCCTACGAGAGCGCCGGGGACGCGCCCTGGTGGCTCGACGGAAGCGCCTACTGGGTCTGGCGCTATCTCATGCTGACGCCGGCCGAAGTCAACAAGTTCTGGGAGCGGGATTGGGAGCGGGTAGACCTATGGATCCGGGCCGACGGCGACGACGCGGGGCTTCTGGAGTGGGTCGTCACCGACGGCCATTACCGGGAGCTGTGGACGCCGGTCTCTCGCCTGTGCCTGCCCGAGCAACTGGAGGAGCTGAGAACCGACGCCCGTAAGGCGCGTACCGAGGGGACGCCGGGTACCTGGCTCGTCGAGGTGGACGCGAACGTGGTCTTTCACACGCCGGACGTCCGGGCCATCAGCTTTCTGCCCGACGAGGGCCGCATTCCCGCCCGGCGCATCGGTCACATCGTGCGCTCGATGTGGGCCCGGGTCGCCGAACCCGACCCGACCGCGGCCCTCGATCGGCTCGAGGCGATCAAGCTCGAGTCCGGCGTCGACCTGCTGGAGGATCTGCCGGAGTTGATCGCCGACCGGGCGGCGCGCCACATTCTGTCTTTGCCCTGGACGCACTGGCGGTATCCGTTCGGCGCGAATCGGGAGCGTGACAGCCGGGCCTACGAAGCATGGCGTGAGCCCCGGGCGTTGCCGGCGGCGGACCCGGCTCTGCAGATCAAGCTAGCGGGAGAGACGATTGACCTACCGTGACCTCGACCGGCGTATTCTGCGCGCGCTGCAGGTGGACGCCCGGCGCTCGAACCGGCAGTTGGCCCGGGAGCTGGACGTCGCGGCGACGACGATCGGAAACCACCTGGCCGACCTGGAGGAGCGCGGCGTGGTCCGGGGATACCGGGCCGACGTGGACTACCGCAAGCTAGGTCTCGGCCTGGTCGCGGTCACCCGCATCAAGGCGCGGGGAGAGGCGCTGCCCGCGATCGTGAAGTCGCTCACCGAGCATCCGAGTCTCACCCACGTGTACGAGATCACCGGCGAGTTCGATGTCATGGTGATCGGACGCTTCGCCGACGAGCAGGAGATGAACCGCGAGATCAAGAGCATGCTGGGCATGCCGGGGATCGAGGGCACCAACACCTCGATCGTCCTGGATGCGCCGAAGGAGCAGCTCGACGTGAAGCTGCCGGTCGACGACGAAAACGAAGATTGAGGCCGGCTCAGCGTCCTTCGACTGCTCGCACTCCGCTCCGTCCCACGACCGCGGGGACGAAGGTCAGGAAGACCCCGAAGTACTCCTCGTCGACGCGGCGAAACTGCCCCATCTCGGACGGTCCGACGTGGCCGGTCAGCCCCAGCCGCAGGTCGCTGGGTCCCGCCCGGAGGCCGACGCCGACCATCCCCGTGATCCCGGGTCCCCGCGTGTAGTCCGAGACGTGCAGCTCGACCGTGCCGATCGGGCGGAAAGCGCGGCCCTCGTCCGCTACGCCGGCCGGAAATGCGTCGAATGTGGCACCCAGGCGCGC
Organism: uncultured Gemmatimonadota bacterium; assembly: GCA_964578925.1. GTDB lineage: Bacteria > Gemmatimonadota > Gemmatimonadetes > Palauibacterales > Palauibacteraceae > JARFPW01. The sequence goes on from CAZOEX010000131.1 coordinate 2,774, forward strand.
GCCCACCGTCTCCACGTTCACCGCCGCCCAGTTGTAGTCGACGGCCCCGAACAGGCGGAATCGGCGATCGATCCGGTGGATGAGGGCGGCCTCTGCGCCGTTGCGCGAACTGGACTTCTGCTTGAATCCCGGTGTCTGCTCGATGAAGTCGTCTCCGAAGTGCGAGCTCTCGTGGACCAGCGCCAGGGTGGCTTCCCAGCCTCCGAAGTCCGCGCCCAGAGGAAACGCGACCCTGAAGTCCGAGTTGATTAGCCCGTTGTCGCCCTCGCCGAGGGCGAAGCGCGAGATCACGCCGCCCTCGAGTCCGATGTCGAGCGCCGGTCCACCCGATGCGCCATCCGAGATGCGGTAGACGGGTACGCGGTAGCCGAACGCGGCGTCGGCCTCCGGACTGAGCCCGTCGCCGTCCGACGGGGGGTCGCGTCGCACGAACAGGGGGCCCAGGCCGATATCCACTCCGCTGCGCGCCCGGGCGACCGGCTGCACGACGAAGCTCGATGGAAGCCATCGGTCCGCCTCGTCGGAGGTGGTTTGCGCCTCGAGGTTTTCGAGCGTGCCCGCGACGAGTGGCAAGAGCAGGAAGACGAGCGAGGCGCCGGCCACGCGGGCAGGAGTCGTTCGGCTCGTGGAACGAAGGAGAATAGTCATGGAGTTGTTGGGGACGACGGCATGGAACGCGCGACATGTAACGCGCGACATGTTGTGCGCAACCGGGCGACCCGCCCACGATACGGCAACGCAACCGGCTGACGAAAGAGGACGAGTAGATTGACTGCTCACGAAGTGTTGAAGCTGCAGGAAGAAGTCATCGAGTGCCGGGAATGTTCCCGGCTCGTCGCCTGGCGCGAGAAGGTGGCGGAGGAGAAGCGTGCGGCGTTCGCCGACGAGGACTACTGGGGGGCGCCCGTCCCGGGATTCGGCGATCCCGAGGCCCGGCTCCTGGTCGTGGGCCTCGCGCCCGCGGCGCACGGCGCCAACCGCACGGGGCGCATGTTCACCGGTGATCGTTCGGGCGACTGGCTCTACGCCGCCATGCACAGGGCCGGCTTCGCGAGCCAGCCGGAATCCACTCATCGCGGCGACGGGCTGCAGCTGACGGACGCCTGGGTGACGGCGCCGGTCCGGTGCGCGCCGCCACAGAATCGCCCGAAACCGGCGGAGCGCGACAACTGCGCCGATTGGCTCTCCCGCGAATTCGAGTTGCTCGAGCGGGCGCGGGTGGCCGTGATCCTCGGCGGATACGGCTGGACGGCGTTCCTGCGTGTCCTGCGCTCGCGCGATTGGGACCTCCCCGTTCCGCAGCCGAAGTTCGGCCACATGGCCCGGGCGGAGCTGGAGGGCGAAGGCCGCCGCCTGTCGCTGATCGGCTCCTATCATCCGAGCCAGCAGAACACCTTCACCGGTACCCTCACCGAGAAGATGTTCGACGAAGTCTGGGAGACGGCGCGCGAGCTCTTGGCGAGCTGAACCGCGGCGAGCGGCTCCCGTCAGTTCGCAAACCGCGCCCTGAGCTCCGATTCGGCAGCCTCGTCCCACGGGTCGGAAGGTGACAGCGGTTCCGCGCGATAGATCCAGGATAGGCCACGGGGGCCGACGTACGCGTCCGGCCGATCGAAGGCCGGATCTTCGAGGGCTTCGTCCAGGGAAACGAATATGAAGCCTTCGTCGGCGTACGCGTCGAGCACGGCGCCGAGCCAATCCGCGTTGAGCGCGTTCGCGTGCACGAGCAGGACGTGCGAGATCTCCCGTCCGAACTTCCGGCGGGCGGCGCTCCGAAAGTGACGGGCGGCCTCCACCATGTGGGCGACATACGCCTCGCCGATTTCTCGCATCAGGATTTCATCGCCTGCGGACAGGGCGCGTCCGTACGCGGAGGCGAGCACCCACTCGGAGTTGTCGATCGTGACGTGCGCCGTCCGGTACCCCATGGCTTCGAGCTCGTCGGCGACGAGATCTCGCGTCGCACGATCGTCTCCCTGGTGCAGGTATGGAAAGCGAAAGAAGCCGCCGTGCGATCCGGTCACGCCCGCCAGTCGGTCTTCGCACCGACGGACGTCTGCCAACCAGGGGACGAAGCCCGCGTTCAGGTCGCGGTGCGCAGCCGAGTGCGAACCGATGCCCATGCCAGCGTCGAGCCAGGCTCGCACGATGGAGGCGTCACTCGCCATCCGGTCGCACACGACGAAGGCGGTTGCGTGAACACCGCGCTCCAGGAGCGCCGTGAGCAGTCGGGACGTTCCAGCCTCGACACCCGCGGCCGGACGGGCACCGACCCACGGAACGTCGTCGATGGTGACCGCGAGGGGAACTCCGTCGGATGTCGGCTCCTGGCCGAAGGCCGGGACGGGGCCAGTGTCGGGTGAGACGATATCGGGGACGAGGAGAAGAGCGACCAGGACGGCGGTGCGGTGGGCGAGCCGTCCAACGCACTTCAACGGGCGGATCGGGTGCCGTAGGTTGCTCACGGTGGCTTTCGTGGCTCGGCTCGGTCGATTCGTATACGGCCGGCGCATCTCGTGGAGATACCAGACCCGAACCGGACGGTTCCCGAACGCATGAACGGAGATACGGCGCTGAATCCGGCGAACGAGGAGGTCGCCGAGCGGATCGAGGAGCTCCGCGAGGAGATCCGCCGCCACGACCGCGCCTACTACCAGGAAGACCGGCCCGTCATCTCGGATGCCGAGTACGACCGCCTCTTCGCGGAACTCAAGGAACTCGAGGAGGCCCATCCGAAGCTGATCACGCCCGACTCCCCGACCCGCCGGGTCGGTGGCGAGCCGCTCGACAAGTTCGAGACCGTCGAGCATGACGCGCCGATGCTCAGCCTCGATTCGTCGCAGGAGGAGTCGGCGCTCCGCCGGTTCGACGAGCGCATCCGCGACTTTCTCGGCGAGGAGTCGGTCGAGTACGTCGTGGAGCCCAAGCTCGACGGCCTCTCGATCGAGCTCGTGTACGAAGACGGCGTCTTCCTGCGCGCGGCCACTCGCGGCGACGGCGTTAGGGGCGAGGACGTGACGGCCAACGTGCGGACGATCCGCACGCTTCCGCTCCGGCTAGGCGTCGGTGCGCATCGCCGCGGAGGCGACGACGGTGGGACCGATGGCGACAGCGATGCGATCGACCGAAGCGCCGTGCCCGCGCCGCCTGCCCGCCTCTCCCTCCGCGGCGAGGTCGTCATCCCCACGGCGGCCTTCGCCGAGTTGAACGAGCGGTTGATCAACGAGGGGAAGGAGCCGTTCGCGAATCCGCGCAACTCGGCCGCCGGCTCGATCCGCCAGCTGGATCCGGGGCTGGCGGCGGAGCGACCGCTCGAGGTGTACGTATACGATGTGCTCGCTGCCGACGGTGCGGACTTCGCCACCCAGGCCGAGGTGCGGGACGTGCTGGCCGCCTGGGGCCTCCGGCTGGTCGACCGAGTGGAGGTCGTGCACGGCGTCGAGGAGATCCTGGCGTATTTCGAGGGGCTCGTCGAGGATCGCGACGACCTGCCGGTAGAGGTCGACGGGTGCGTGATCAAGCTGAACGACATTCCACCGCGCGCTGAGCTGGGCGAGACCTCGCACCATCCGCGCTGGGCCTTCGCCTTCAAGTTCCTACCGCGGGTCGAGGTCACCCGCGTCCTGCGGATCGTCCCGAGCGTCGGCCGCACCGGGGTCGTCACGCCGATCGCCTTCATGGAGCCCGTCCAGATCGGCGGCGTGACGGTCAGTCGCGCGAACCTGCACAATCCCGAGGAGGTCGCCCGGAAGGACATCCGCGAGGGCGACCTCGTGCGCGTCCAGCGGGCGGGTGACGTGATCCCGCAGGTGGTCGAGCGAATCGAGGAGGAGGACCGGGAGCGTGACGCCCCCTTCGAGATGCCGGAGAGCTGCCCGTCCTGCGGCACCGAGCTCGTGCCGATCGGCCCCAAGGTCTTCTGTCCGAACGGATTCGGCTGCGCGGCCCAGCTCGCCGGCCGGATCGAGCACTTCGCCTCGCGGCCGGGCCTCGACATCGA
>CAZOEX010000132.1:0-6766 GCA_964578925.1 uncultured Gemmatimonadota bacterium
GCTTCGTGCCGATGACCGAGGCCGAGATCGACTTCATGGCGTCGGAGCTGAAACCATTGCTGAAGAAGTACCCGGAGCAGGTGGTGATCGCCGAAAACGCCGCCGGCCGGCCGATCGGCTTCGCCCTCTGGCTGAAGGACTACAACCGGGCCCTGAAGCACGCGAACGGCCGGCTCTTCCCCTTCGGCCTGCTGAAGATCCTCTGGCACGAGCGAAAGATCGACGTCGCCCGCGTGCTCACGCTGGGTCTCGTGCCGGACTACCGGCAGACGGGCATCGACAACCTCCTCTACCTGCGGATCATTCGGGCCGCCTACGGGATGGGCATCCACGAGGGGGAGTTCGGTTGGGTGCTCGAGGACAACCTTCCGATGCTCAAGCCCCTCGAGAAAATGGGATCGGAGATCTCCAAGCGGTACCGGTTCTACGACCGCTCGCTGTGACCGCTCGGAGACCGAGGCGATGAGCCACGTTCTGCTCACCGGAGGCACCGGATTCCTCGGCAGCCACGTGGCCGAGCTTCTCGTGGAGGCCGGACACGACGTCCGGGCCACCGTGCGGGTCACCAGCGACACGCGCTGGCTCGATCCCCTCCCGGTGGAAACGGTCATCGCCGACCTCGAGGATCCGGCCAGCCTCGGCGCCGCGCTCGAGGGCGTGGACGCGGTGGCCCACGTCGGCGGCGTCACGATCGCTTCGGACCGCGACACCTACCACCGGGTGAACGCCCTCGGCACGGCGGCGTTGGCCGCCGCGGCGGGTGCCGTGGGCGTCGAGCGCTTCGTCTATACGAGCAGCCTGGCGGCCCGCGGCCCCGACGACGCGGAGGGTCCGGTGAGCGTCTACGGCGGGAGCAAGCGCGGCGGCGAGGAGCGGTTGACCGAGCTGATCGCGGCCGGCCAGGCGCCGGAACACGTGCTCGTCCTCCGCCCGGGGGGCATCTACGGCCCCCGTGATCCCGACATGCTCGCTCTCTTCAAGATGGCCGCGCGCGGACTGCTCGTCCTTCCGGCCGTCGAGGGACGGCTGCAGCCCGTGCACGTGCAGGACGTGGCGCGCGCCGTCGTCCTGGCGCTCGAGGCGGCCCCGGGCGTGGCGACGGAGTCGCGGGAGTCGGGTGAGCCGCCCCGCCCGAATCCGCTGCCGGTCGCCTCCGCGGGCGTCCACAGCTGGTCGGATGTCGGCGCGGCTCTCCAGGCGGCCGTCGACCGCTCCGTGCGCACCCTGCGCGTCCCCCCGGCCATGTTCCTGGCGGCGGGGGCGGCCGCCGAGCTCGCCGGGAAGCTGACCGGACGGCCGCCGGTCTTCGACCGCCGCCGGGCACGAGACCTCACGCAACGCACCTTCACGACGGAGATCGAAACGACGCGGCGTGCGCTCGATTGGACGCCGGAGGTGGATCTGCGGGAGGGCATGGCCGGCACGGTGGCGTGGTATCGAGACCAGGGTTGGCTGAAGCGGTGAGCGGCCGTCCGGGTGAAAGCGGCGCTCCCGTCGGCCCCCGTGCCGGCGATCTGCTGGTGGCCGCCTACCTGGCCGCCACCGGCATCCTGGCCGTCGTCTCCGGCACGCGCATCGGGTTCCTCCTGGCAGGCCTGCACCTGGTCGGACTCGCCGCGCTCCATTTCGTCGCCCGGCTTCCGGTGCCGCGGAACCCGGCCGGGGCGTTTCTCCGCCTCGGCTGGCCGGTCGCGATCACGCCTCTCTTCTACATGGAGCTCGCGACCCTCAACCAGCAGGTCTTCCCCGGCTACTTCGACACCGCGGTGCAGGGCTGGGAGGAGGCGCTGTTCGGGGCGCAGCTCAGCGTGATCTCGAGCGGATGGCTCGACGCGCTCTGGTTCTCGGAGCTGCTGCACCTGGGCTACGTCTCGTACTATCTGATCGTGCCCCTCGGCCTGCTGGCCGGCTGGAAGTTCGGCGGCCGGGCCGGGCTCGAGCGCGTCGCGTTCACGACGGCCCTCGCCTTCTACCTCTGCTACCTCTGCTTCGCCGTATTCCCGGTGGCGGGTCCCCGCTACGAGTTCGCGCGCATCGCCGGACCGCAGACCGAGGGTCTCTTCTTCACCATCGTCCACGGGATCCTCGAGACCGGCTCGGCCAAGGGAACGGCCTTTCCCAGCTCGCACGTCGCCGCCACGGTCAGCGCATGGATCGCCGCGGGGCTGTACGATCGGCGCGCCTTCTGGATCCTCGCGCCGTTCGCGGTGTCCCTCACACTGGGTACGGTGTACGGACGCTTCCACTACGGGATCGACGCCCTGGCGGGCCTGTTCTTCGCGGCCGTGGCCGTGCCCTGGGCGCCGCGGCTGATGCGTCGCCTGGCGCCGGTTGCGCCGGCGGGGAACGCGGTGACCGACGCTGCGATTGAAGACCCGACGAACGACCACGGGAGTGACAGGTATGCCTGACATGAGCCACGACCTGCGTCTCGACTGCGAGCACGAGGAAGCAATCGATCGCGTCACAGCGGCGCTCGCCGAGGAGGGCTTCGGGGTCCTCAGCCGGATCGACGTGCACGAGAAGTTCCGCGAGAAACTGGACGTGGACTTTCGGCCCTACACGATCCTCGGCGCCTGCAACCCCGGCCTCGCCAACGTCGCCCTCGGTGCGGCTCCGGAGATCGGGTTGCTGCTCCCCTGCAACGTGACGGTGGAGGAGGTCGACGGTGACGGGGACGCCGACGGCGGCCGGATCTTCGTCCGCATCATCGACGCGGTGCGAATGATGGAGATGGGCGGGTACGGAGACGATCCCGTGATCGCGCCCGTAGGTCGGGAAGCCGATGAGCGGCTGCGGCGGGTGGCGGAGGCGTTGCGGTAGAAGGCTGGCTTCTAGGGTAGCCGATCTCCCGGCGCCGCCGAAGCCCATCCCGCCGCGCCGCTTCAGGGCGCCCCGGTGCAGCAGCCCTGCGAGCACGGCAACCACATGTCCTCGTCGTCGGCGAGCCATTTCCAGCGGACCACTCCCGGGACGTCGAGCAGCCCGTATTCGGCAACGCGCGGCCTGTACTTCACACAGGAATACGCGACGGATCCCGTCGCGGCGTTGATGTGCTTCCGCCGCCACCGCCTGGCCTCGGGGTCCTCGAGGTCGGTCGATTCGCAGCGCTGCTCGAAGTCCCCCGGAAGCCCCTCGCAGCGGCCGGGACCTTCTCCCGCCGTGTACGAGCAGAGCTCGACGACGTTGTACGCGGAATCCGTCGTCGCGGCGAAATTCAGCTTGTCCTCGTACCGGGAGGAGGCCGAAATCGCGACTTCGGCCACACGTACCCAACCCGCGTCGAAGTCGTCGAGGGTGCGCTCGCCGAGCGCGGGGTCGGGGATGACGACGCCCACCGGGAGGTCCGGGTGCGGCCGCGGTTCCCCGTCCGGACTCTCCGGGTCCGCGAGGAACTGCGCATCGTGCCATCCGTCGATGCGCCGCACCTCGCCGTCCGACGGCAGCTCCTCGGAGATCGCCGCGAGGACGTCCACCGGGCTCGGGGGCTCGAAGCCCGCCTCGGCGTCGTTCGCGCCGGTCGGGCCCACGTAGCAGACCGCGTCGCCGCAGGGCAGGATCGCGTACTGGACCCAGCGTCCGTCCGCCGTCGACGTGTCCCCTGTCTCCCCGTCCTCGCTCGGAAGCCCGTCGAACCCCCAGCGCGCCACCCCCGGAACAATGGGCTCGCCGCCCGTCGGCGTGGGCCCTTCGACGTCGCGTCGAATCGTGTACAGGGTCCTGGCCTCGGCGACCAGCGGATCGAGGCAGTCCGCGGAGCGTCCGGCGGGGGCCATCAGCGCGCTCGGGCCGTCGCGCCCGTCCATGAGCAGGCAGTAGAATCCGGCTTCCTCGATCCCGAGCCGAGGATAGCTTCCCCGGGCGGCGACGAGGGCGACGGCGGGCGGCTCACCCCCGACCGCGGCGGTGGTCCCGGGCGCCGCTGCGCGGCGATCCGCCTCGTCGCCGATGAAGATCGCGAACACGTCGCCGTACGTCGCATCCTGCCGCGAGCCGACGAGGAACCGCTGACAGTCGTTGAACGCGAAGACGTCGTCCCGCCCCCCGGTAAACGCCTCGATGTTCTTCCGTTGCTCCTCGGTCCAGTCCCATGCGTGTGGACACTCCTCTCCGCTCGGGGGCGGGAGTTCCGTGACCGGCCCGTCTGCGTCTCCGCACGCCAGACCGACGAGGGGAAACGACACGAGCAGCAACGTCGCGCGCAGTCTTGGGAACATGGTCTCTTCCAGGTCGAGGTGAGCGTGCAGTCGGCCCGGGGGGAGGCTCAACTTACTCGATCAAGGTTCGGAGCGCGTCCAGTCGCTCGCTCAGGAAGGGGTCGCCCCCCTCCCACAGGATCGTGACCGCGCGCGCCCAGCGCCTCGCCTCGCCGGGCCGGTCCAGCTCATCGGCCAGGTGGGCTCTCAGGTCGGCGATGCGGATCAGCGGGCCCACGCTCTCGGGAAACGAGAGCAGGGCGAGGTCGACGCGGGGCAGCACCGAGAGCGTCCGATCGACCCAGTCGCGAGCGCCCTCGAGATCCCCGATCGCCATCAGCAGTCGCATCTCCGGTAGCTGCGCGTCGAATGTCCGGGCGAACGGCAGCGCCGTCCGTCGTGCGGCGGCGATGCTGTCGAGGACGGCCTTCGCGGCGCTCGTATCGCCCCTCGCCAGCGCTTGCTGAGCCGCCACGACCGGGGCGACGGCGATCTCGCTTTCCAACGAGAAGCTGTGATCCCCGACCATCAGCATGGCCGGGCGAACGAGCCACCGAATCCGTTCACCGGTCCGCTCGCCCTCCTGCACGGTCGTCCGAATGCTCCGTTCCACCCTGCGCCTGAGCTTCGCCACGCTGTCGAGCGGTCCGCCGAGAGACGCGAACGTGAGGAGCGCGCGCGCGTCGGACACGGTCTGTTCGAGCAGACGCGAGTCCGGGGCGGCGAGATTGGGATCCTGTTCATCGGCGGCGCGCCGTGAGTAGGAAGCGGCCAGGTCGGCCCGGCCCACGAGGGTCGCCAGGCCGGCCGCCGCAGCAGGATGCCTCCGCAACTGGGCGTCGGCGTTCGCCAGCAGCGAGTCCGTCAACGCCCGCACGCGGCGAAGGCCGTCCGGGTCGCCCGGGAGCGACAGGACGAGCCTTACCCAGATTTCGGAGCGGGCGAGATCGAAGCGCTCGTCCTCGTTCGCCGCCAGCGCGCGGCCCCGCATCAGGGTGTCGAGGGCGCCCGGGCGGCCGGTCATGATGAGTCCGTACGCCAGGGCCTCGCGTGCCCTCGCGCTGGCGGGCGCTTCGGCGACCCACGTCGTGGCGACCGCCCGGAACTTCTCCCGCATTCGGAAAAGAGCCTCAGGGTCGGATGCCGCCAGGAGACCGTCCGAGCCCTTCGCGGGCACATAGGCGAGGGTATCGCCCTGCCAGGCGGGGAACGCGTAGAACCGATCCAAATCGCCCGACTCCGCGCGACCGATGCGCAGCAGCCTCGGCGACACGATGAGGATGTCGCGCAGGGCTCGAAAGGACTCCTCGTGGAACGACTCGAGGATCGACGGCAGCCGGGTGAACGCCTCCTCGTAGGCCTCGATTGCGGAGTGGTAGCTCGAGCGGAAGGCCCAGCCCGTGGGGGAGTCCGGCTCGCGGACGACGATCGTGTCCTCGCTCAAGCAGTGGGCCAGTCCGTACCAGGTCGAGAAATCTTCCCTGTGCTCGGTCGTCAGCTCCCGCCACCGACCGCAGGCCTCCGGGGTGCGCCCCTCGGCCTGCAAGGCGATCGCCGTCGCCATCTTCGCGTCGCGTGGCGACAGCTTCCCAGCGGCGAGCTCGGCCCGCCGTGCCGCCGGGGCCCAGGCCGCGCGATCCTCTTCCTGCCATGCGCGGGCCAGGGCCACCCAGAGCTGCGCCTCGGCGAAGCCTGGGTCGTAGTCGGTCGCCGTCGTGAAGCCCGAATCCGCCCGGGCGAGCTGCCACTCCTCGACGGCCCGTTGGCCGTAGTCGAAGGCCTGGAGCGCCTGCAGCGAGCTCGTTCCCAGGTCGGCGGCGACCCCGGTCGGCGGTTCGCGGAAGAGGAGTCCGGCCGCGAGCCGGGTGAACGCCGTGTCGACCGCCCCCAGCGTGGGCCGGCTCCGAATCACCTGCGAACGGACGAGGTCCGCCCCGTCACCGCGTACTCCATAGAGTCGCGCCTGCACCCGGAGAACGGAGTCCCCGAGGGATGTAACCCGGGCGATGACGAACCGGCCGGCGCCTTCGGAGAGCGCCACCTCCGCGGCGGCGTCGGCGTCGAGCACGTCCCGACCGGTGCGCGCCGCCGCCTCGCCGGTCTCGAACGCATCCACGATGCTGAGCTCCTCCCAGCGATTCAACGCGTCGTGCAGGAGCGTTTCGAGCGGCAGGGCATCGGTGCCGGGCGCGTAGTCGAAGGGAAAGATCGCGTAGCGCATCGTGTCGCCGCGCACCCCCTCGCCGGTCGCTCCCGCGCCACCGAGCTGCGGGCCGAGCCACGAGGCTGCGGCCACCAGCGCGATGACGGCCAGGGCGGCCCAGGCGGCTCTCCGGACGTACGGGTGGCCGCGACGCGCCGCCGGGCTCCCTCCCGTGTCTGGTTCGAGTCCCACTTCATCGAGTGCCTCGACGAAGTCCCTGGTGGTCGGATAGCGATCGGCCGGATTCCGGGCCAGGGCCCGGAGCAGCACTTCGTCGAGCCCCTCGGGAACCGTGTCGCGCAGCGCGGAGACTCTCGGAACCGGCTGGCTCATCTGGCGACCGAGAATCGCCCGCAGGTTCCGTCCC
>CAZOEX010000133.1:0-6687 GCA_964578925.1 uncultured Gemmatimonadota bacterium
ACATGGACCTCGAGGCGGCGGTCGAGGAGCACGGCGCGCCGTTCGCGTTCTACGGTGGGGCCGGTGAGCGGGACTACAACTACGGGGAGCTCGTGGTGCTCGAGCGACGGCTCGACCGGTTGGGATTCGATCATACGATGGTCTCGTATGCCGGCCGACACGGCTGGCCGCCCGACGATGCCGAGTTCGAGGCGGCCCTTTCCTGGCTCCACATGACGGCCATGGGGCAGGGACGCCTGGAGCCGGATTACGGCTGGCTGAACACCGAGTACGAGTCCCGCCTGGCGGCGGCGCGGGCGCTCGACGAGGCGGGGAAGGCCGGGCCGGCCTGGCGGGCCTACGCCTCGCTGGCGGACGACGCGGAGGGTCTGCTCGAACGGACGGAGGCCTCGGACCGGGCCGCGGCCCTGGCGGACGAGCCGCGGGTGGTCCAGTGGCGCGCCCGGCGGCTGAACCTGGCGCGGGCTCATCTCGAGTACGAAGACCGGGCCACGGCGTGGCTTCGCGCGACGTCCGGTGCGGGCGACGATCTGCCGGATCTCGACGAGGCGCTCGACGTGCTGGCCGTCGACAGCCTGCAGGAGCTGGCGGACGAGGCCGAGGACGCGGCCGCGGACGATCCGTCGGCGGCGGCCTGGCGCGCCCTGTCGAGCCTCTTCTCGATGACCTCCTTCTACTTCCCTCGCTTCGCGATCGACGCGCGAGACTGGCGGCGTGCCCGGCTCATGCTGCAAATCGCGAACTCGATCGTACCCGGCGCTTCGCCCGTCTGCCGGCGGTACGACCGGGTGGCCAGGGAACTGGGCGACGTGCGCACGTTGGCGGGATGCGAGCGGCCCTGACGCCGCCGCCTCCCGCCGTCCGCCGCTTGAGCCCGTACGTGCATCGCGGCCCCGCGGGCGTTCGGATAGGATGCACGCGAGCGAGACCTCTTCCCGAGAGGGACTGGACCGGCGGCAACCGTGGAGGCGAGCGCGAGTCAGCATGATACAGAAGCCATCGCGGCAGCCCGTCATCGTCATCGGCGCCGGCATCACCGGTCTCGCCCTCGCCCTCGAGCTGCGGCATCGGGACGCGGACTTCCTGGTGCTCGAAGCCCTCGACCGGCCGGGCGGCGTCATCCGCAGCGCCGAGGTCGACGGCCGCATCCTGGACTGGGGACCGCAGCGCCTGCGGTCGACCCGCGAGATGACCGCCCTGATCGATGCGCTCGGCCTCGACGAGGAATTGATCGAGGCGCCTCGAGGCCTGGATCTTTACGTATATCGTGACGGTCGGCTCCGGACCGTCCCCTTCTCCCCGCGCGAATTCCTCGTCACCGACCTGCTCAGCTTTCGCGCCAAGCTGCGGCTCCTGCTCGAGCCGTTCACGGCCGCGGCCGAGCCGGCGGAGCGTGTCTCCACCTGTTTCCGTCGCAAGCTGGGCGACGAGACGTACGAGGCCGTGATCGCGCCCCTCTACGGCGGCCTGTACGGGTCGGACCCGGCCGACATGGAAGTGGGCCTCTCGCTCGGCCACGTGCTCAGGAAGTTCGGCGTGAAGCGCAGCTTCCTGCTTCCGCTGCTGCGCCGTGGAGGCCGCATCGATCCGCCCCCCGCATGCACCTTCCGTGACGGGATGCGAGCGCTGCCGCGGGCCATGGCCCGAGTGCTCGGCGATCGGCTGCGACTGGAATCGCCGGTGACGAGGCTCGACGCGCGGGGCGCCGGCTGGCGCGTCCACACTCCCGGCGGAGCCTTCGACGCGGCCCACGTGGTCGTGACGGTCCCGGCGCCGTCCGCTGGCGATCTGCTCCGCGAGGTGGCGGCCGAGGCGGCCGAGGCGATCCGTTTCCTGCGATACAATCGGCTCGCCGTCGTACACCTGGACGCGCGGACCCAGCTCAGCGGGCTGGGATTCCAGGTAGCGTTCAACCAGCCGGACCGCGGACTCCGGGGCGTCACCTTCAACGACAGCATGTTCGGCCGCACCGATCTGTACACCGCGTACCTGGGCGGCGCCCGAAGCCCGGAGGTCGCGGAGCTCGACGACTCGCGAGTGTCGGAGCTGGCGGTGAACGAATTCCGCCGCTGCACGGGCTACGACGCCCGGCCGCTCAGCGTCGAGCGGGAGCGGATGCCGGCATGGGACGTGAGCTGGTCGGCGTTGCGCGGCCTCGAGCTCCCGAAGGGCCTCCACGTCGCGGCGAACTGGTGGTCGCGCCCGGGCGTTCCCGGCCGGCTGTCCGAGGCCGACGAGGTGGCGCGACGGATCGCGGGACGCACGTCGAGCTGAGCGACCCGTTCGCCGTTTCGCCGCTCGCCCGGCCAGCTACGCGGTGCGCTGCTTCTCCTGCCAGCGCGCGGGCTCGTGCACGCAGAAGGGCTCGGACGCCAGCGGATCCCCGGTCATGGCGAACGCCCGGGCGCGGCTTCCGCCGCAGACGGGCCGATACTCGCAGACGCCGCACTTGCCCCGGAGCAGCGTTCTGTCCCGCAGGCGCGTGAACAGGGATGAGTTCCGGTAGACGTCGACCAGGTCGTCGGTCCGCAAGTTGCCGGCGGATTCCGGCAGGAAGCCGGACGGATAGAGCTCCCCCGTGTGCGAGACGAACATGAAGCCGTCGCCGTCGTTGACGCCCCGGGCGCGTCCCAGCCCGTCCTTCAGGGAATGCGACGTGCCGTCGGTGAGCACGTCCGACGATTCCCTTCGCTCACCCCGGCGCCGCTCCTCGACCTTCCGCTGCAGCACGACCCGGTTGTAGTGGGGCGCCGCCGTGGCCTTGATGTCGAAGGGCACCGTCTTCGACAGATCGTACAGCTCGTGGAAGACGGCCTCGAACGCCTCCGCGCCGGCGACGTCCTCCGGGCGCGCCCGTCCGATCGGCACGAGGAAGAACACCTCCCAGAAGACGATTCCGAGCTCGGCCAGCAGCTCCGCCATCCGGCCGAAGTCGTCCACGTTGTGCTTCGCCACGACCGTGTTCACCTGGGTGGACATGCCGATCTCCCGGGCCGTCCGCAGGATCCGGAGCCCGTGATCGAAGGAACCCCGTACCTGCCGGAACTCGTCGTGCACGTCCGCCGTCGCTCCATCCAGGCTCACCGCGAGCCGTGCCGTCCCGGCGTCCCGCAGCTCGGCCATCACCTCACGCGTGCACAGGGAGGTGGTCGCCGGCGTGATCGCCATGCGCAGGCCGAGGTCCGACCCGTAGCGGGTCAGCTCCACGATGTCCGGTCGCTTCAGGGCGTCGCCGCCCGAGAAGACGAAGATGATCGGGCCGAAGCGACGGATGTCGCTCAGCAACTGTTTCGCCTCGGATGTCGTGAGCTCGTCACGATGACGCAGCGGCTGGGCCTCGGCCCGGCAGTGCTTGCACGCGAGATCGCATGCCCGGGTCGTCTCCCAGATCACGAGGAAGGGCGCGCGGTCGAAGTCTTTCGGCATGCCGGGCATGCCACGGTCCGACCCATGGCCGTGGCCATGGCTTGAACCCGGATGACGGCTCCGGTGGTGATGATTCATCTGTGTCGGCGTTCCGAGGAGCCATGCGGGGGGAGGGAGGCGTGGATCGCTACCAACAATGTGCCGATGGAGGGGTGGGTCCGCCAGTCAGCCGGTGGGGCCGACAATCGCCCGGCGGACCGATGTTCACCGGGCCGAATCTCACCGGGCCGAATCTCACTCGTCGGCCGGCCCTCTCCGTTGCCAGGTCTCGAAGAACCCGTCTCCCCTGGCCGAGACCTCGCCCACCGGCAGCTTCCCCTCGAATCGCGCCGGCCCGCGCATCTGGAAGAAGACGTTCGAGCCGCTCGTGCGCGGATCCGCCACGGTCGCTCGCACGTGGCCGGCTTCGGCCTCGAGCCGAACCGCGTGGTCGCCACGCCCCGCGTCGATCGCCATCCGACGCGGCGCGCCGGCCGCGTCCAGCTCGTAGTCGACCTGCCGGATCGGAAGGACACCGGCGAGCCCCAGGCTGTCGAGCACGAACATGAACCGGGAGCCGGTCGTCGAGGCGGGGGCGCCGCGCGCCGTGTCGCGGTTGATACCGCCGTAGAGCACCGACCAGTCGCCGAGCTGGAACTGTCCCCAGTCCCAGGTCACGTCTCCCCAGGTGCCCCAGTTGTGGTCGTGATACGCCCGTCCGCCCGTCCAGTCCTCGCAGGCGCCGTCGACGCAGATCCGGCCCTCCACCCCGGCGCGCAGCGCGGCGACGGCGTATCCGGAGGGGAAGTCGCCCGGAGAGATGTCGACGGCAGGGAGGTAGCGGCGCGGCGCCGGCCGAATCGCGAGGTCGACCTCCAGGGTCCCGGTAGCGGCGGCACGAATCGCGCCACCGGGCGGAGCTTCCTCGACTCCCACGGTGGCCGGGATCTCCGCGGTCAGCCGGTACGCGCCGTCCGCCAACCGCACTTCGCTCGCCGGACCGATCGCCACGTCCACCCGTCCGGGCTCCACGTCGATCGCGTCCGGTCCGAAATTCCGTTCGAAGGCCCGCTCGCTCGTCCCGTCCACGAGCGTGGCCAAAAGCTGGCCGCCCCAGCGTCCGCCCCGGAGGTCACCGCCCACCAGGTAGGTCAGGTAGAGCCACCGCTCGCCGTCGGGTGAGAGCACGTTGAAGTAGTGCCATTCGGCCCAGGTCGAGTCGCCGGCGGCGCTCGCCGGCGGCGCGGGAAAGGCGTCGATCTCCCGCAGCAGTCGGTCCCGCGACGGCGACATCCAGCGCCGGTCGGCCGCGTTGTCCGCCCATGGCCCCGAACGCAGGTCGGGGAAGACGTCGAGCGCGGCCGCGGCCGAAGGGATCTGTCCGCCAGCGCTCGCCGCGATCGCCGAATCCGAGTCCGGAAGGCGCAGGTAGAGAACCTCGTCGTCCAGCCAGGGAGCGACCGCCTCGACGGCGTCGAGGCGAGGCCCGGTCAGCACCTCGCGGTAGTAGAAGCGGGCGAGTCCGATGTCGAAGTAGAGCGAGCTGACGCCCCCGGTACGCAGCGTCTCGAGGTCGATGCCCGCGGGCAGGACGGCGAGATCGCCGCCGCCCACCAGGTCCCGGTCCCGCGACTGCTCCACCATGGCGTCGCCGATCGACAGCAGCGCCACCATCACCCCCACGCCGAGCGAGTATCCCCCCAGCATCAACAGGGTGCGTCCGGGAGCGAAGCGCAGCGAGCGCCAGACGAGCCGAAGAATCATGACGGCTCGGTCTCGCTCAGCCGGCCGTCCACCATCCAGAGCATGCGCTCGGCCGCCCCGGCCAGATGCGTGTCGTGGGTCGCCACGATGATCGCCGACCCGTCGGCCTGCAGCTCCTCGAACAGCCGACGGATGCCCTCGCCCGTCTTGCGGTCCAGCTCGCCGGTCGGCTCGTCGGCCACGAGGAGGGGCGGGCGGTTCGCAAGGGCGCGGGCAATCGCCACGCGCTGCTGCTGCCCGCCGGACAGCTCGCCGGGGCGGTGCCGCAGCCGGTCACCGAGCCCGACGCGCTCGAGCAGCGCGGCCGCCCGCTCCTCTCGCTCGACTCGGCCGACGCCGGCCTCGGCCATCGGGATCTCCACGTTCTCCCGCGCCGTGAGCATCGGCAGGAGATGGAAGCGCTGGAAGACGAGGCCGACGTTGAGCAGCCGGTGCCGGGCGCGGGCGCGGTCGGAGAGGGCGGAGACCTCTTCGCCCCGCATCCGAACGGTGCCGGATGACGGCCGGTCGACCGCGGCCAGCAGGTGGAGCAGCGTCGACTTCCCGGACCCGCTCGGCCCGACGATCGCGAGGAAATCGCCCTCCGGCACGACGAGCGAGGCGCCGCGCACGGCCCGCACGGGCTCGCCCTGCAGGTCGTAGGTCCGGTGGAGGTCGATGCCCTCGAGCAGGTGGTTCACGGTTCCTCGCGGTGCAGGGTGGTGGCGATCGGCATCCGGGTGACGCGCCAGGCCGGGACGAGCGCGGCGACGGCCGCCGTGCCGAGGATGGCGACGATGGTGACGCCCAGCGTGCCGGCATCTGGAACGAAGAAGCGGACCGCTTCGGGCAGCCCGGGGAAGTCCGACAGGATCCGCTCGAGATAGCGAGAGGTGACCAGACCTCCGGCCACGCCGAGTGTCACCGCCACGGCCGACTGGACGACGCTCTCGGCGAGCAGGGTGAGCAGGATGCTTCGGCGCGAGATGCCGATCGCCCGGGCCGCGGCGATCGTGCCGTAGCGGTCGCTGATCGAGACCGACGCGATCGTGCCGATGAGCAGGGCGGCGACGATCAGGCTCACGGTGCCGAGAATGATCGCGAGCTGGCGGAAGTAGCTGAGCCGCTGCTCGGCCTGCGCCACGAGCTCGCCGATCGAGACGATTCGTACCTCCGTGTACTCCCCGGCGAGCCGGGCCGCCAGCGTGTCCGGATCGACGCCGTCGGCGGCCGACAGCATGAGGAACGAGTTCTCGTCGGAGCGGTCGGTGAGACGCTGTAGCACGTCGAGCTCCAACGCGACCGGGAGCTCCGACTCGGAGACGTAGAGGAACTCGGCGGTTCCGCTGACCACCATCTCGCGGGCCGCGGCGCCGGCCATCGAGCCGAGGGCGCCGTAGGGGGCCAGACGCAGCGTGTCGCCGATCTCCCGGAAGCTCTCTCCCACCAGCACCTCGCCCGGTCCGGGAACGCGGCCGGACGTGACCCGGAAGACGCCCTGCGCCGCCGGGTCCACCCCGAGCGCGAAGACGCTCCGAG
>CAZOEX010000134.1:0-3677 GCA_964578925.1 uncultured Gemmatimonadota bacterium
GTCGTCGGCGCGCTCTCGCTGCTGCTCGGCGAGCGGGCCACGACGGAGATCGTGCGCGCCGGGGCCGATAGCGCGACGGTCGAGGGGCGCTTCGACATCGGCGAGCATCCGGCGGTCGCGGCGCGCTGCGATGAGGCGGGAATCGACGCGGGCGACGGCTGGCTGATCATCCGCCGCGAGGTGCAGCGCGAGGGCCGGAACCGCGCATGGGTCAACGGCAGCTCGGCTACGACCGGGCTCATCCGGGAGCTGGCCGCCGACCTGGTCGAGCTGCACGGGCAGCACGAGCACCAGGCGCTCCTGCAGCGGTCCGCGCAGCGCGACATGCTGGACGAGTACGCAGGCGCCGGGGGCGAACGCGAAGCCGTCGCCGGGGCGTTCGATCGCCTGTCGGAGGTCGAGGCCGAGCGGGCGGCGCTCGAGAAACAGGTCGAAGAGATCCGCGAACGGGCGGACTTCCTGCGCTACAAGCTGAAAGAGATCGACGGCGCGGGCCTCGAACCCGACGAGGAAGAGGAGGCCGAGTCCGAGGCGCGGCGGCTCGAGCACTCCGAGGAGCTGCTCGAGCTGTCCGGCGGAATGGCCGAGACCCTGTACGGTGGGGACGAGGCGCTGCTCGACCGGCTCGGCCAGCAGGGCCGCCGGCTGAACGACCTCCTCCGGATCGATCCCTCCGCCGAGCCGCTGCGCGAGCTGCACGAGACGGCGCAGCACGCGGTCGAGGAACTGGGCCGCCGGCTCGCCACCTACCACTCCCGCGTCGAGCACGACCCCGACCGGCTGGAGCAGCTTCGGCAGCGGCTCCAGCAGATCGACCGTCTGAAGCGGAAGTACGGCGGGTCGGTCGAGGCGATCCTGGAGGAGGCGGAGAACATCCGCGCCGAGCTGGAGACGATCGACACGTCGGACCTCGAGCTGTCACGGCTGACCCGCGAGGCGGCGAAGACGCGTGAGGAGCTGGACGCGGCCTGCGCGGAGCTCCGTGACCGTCGCGAGGAGGCGGCGGAGCGGTTGGCCGAAGACGTCGTAGCTTTGCTGCCCGCGCTCGGCATGGAGGGTGGCCGATTCGAGATCGCACTGGAGTCGCTCGATACGCCGGGCCGGACGGGCTCGGAGCGGGTGGAATTCCACGTCAGCCTGAACCCGGGCTTCGACCCGGCACCGCTGGCGAAGGTGGGGTCCGGCGGGGAGCTGAGCCGGGTGATGCTGGCCCTCAAGACCGTGCTGGCCGCCGTCGATCGCGTCCCGACCCTCGTGTTCGACGAGATCGACGCGGGCATCGGGGGGAAGGTGGCCAACCAGGTGGCGGCCCGGCTCGCCGAGGTCGCGGAGCGCCACCAGGTCTTCGCGATCACCCACCTGCCGCAGATCGCGGCGCGCGCGGCCAACCACCTGCGCGTCGACAAGACGGACCGCGCGGGTCGGGCGGCGACGAATGCCGTCCGGCTGGGCGAGGACGACCGGGTCGGGGAGCTGGCGCGGATGTTGGGCGGCGATCCCGAGAGCGAGATCTCGAAAGAACACGCGCGGGAGCTGCTGGCGGCCGGGGAGGGATAGGCGCGCGCCTATCGTATCGCCAGCTCCATTCACCGCAGACCCTCCGGTCACCGCAGACACCCCAATGCCCAGTCGGTATCCAGCCGATCGCTCTCCGCGCCCGGTCGCATCGGAGCTGTCACAACTGTCACAATCGAGCGTCTCCGCGGAGACATGCACGACGACCTCGTAGCGCTCGGCCGGCGCCCCGAGCCCCTCGCCGAGTGCGGCCGCGGCGCCCCGTCCGAGCGCGTCGGTCCGCCTGGCTGCGGGCGGCGTCTCCCGGTCCTCCGGCCCGTGGCCGCCTCGATGTGGGCCGACAGGCGGGCGATCTCGTAACTGAATCATGGGAGCCCCTATCGTCGTCCGATCGAGGGCAACCGGGGGCGAGGACGCAGACGGATCCCGGAGTCGACCCGATGCTCGCCTCAGAATCTGTCAAGGGGCTGGCCGTCTCCATCGACGGTTTGAGGAGGTCGGGGTGTACCGTCCGCACTTTCCCCCCGCCGGCGTGTTTCATACCTTCGGGCCCGCCGGAGAATCCGGCGTCCAGGGTGCCGTGGCCGAGTGGTTAGGCAGGGGCCTGCAAAGCCCCCTACTCCGGTTCGAATCCGGACGGCACCTCTAACCAGTACGGCTTCGGCCTCACCCCGACGCGGGAGTGTCCGTGAAGCGCTGGCTGCGGTTCGAGAACATCCTCACCCTGCTCCTCGTCTTCGTTCCCGTCACGCTCCTCCTCGAGTTCGTCATGGGGATCCACGGGACCCCGATCTTCATCACGGCCTGCCTGGCGATCATTCCGCTCGCCGGTCTGATGGGGCGGGCGACCGAACAGCTCGCGCACCACGTGGGCGCCGGCCTCGGCGGCCTGCTCAACGCGACCTTCGGGAACGCGGCGGAGCTGATCATCGCCGGCTTCGCGCTACACGCCGGCCTCTACGAGATCGTCAAGGCGTCGATCACCGGATCGATCATCGGCAACATCCTGCTCGTCTTCGGCCTCGGCGCGCTTCTCGGCGGGCTCAAGTTTCCGGTGCAGAAGTTCAACCGGACGGCGGCCAGCCTCGGCGGAACGATGCTCGTGCTGAGTGCCATCGGCCTCGTCGTCCCGGCGCTCTTCCACACCGTCGCCGGGGTCACGCCCAGCACGGAGTTCACGCTGAGCCGTGACATCGCGATCGTCCTGATGGCGAGCTATTTCCTGAATCTCGTCTTCTCCCTGCGCACGCATCCGCATCTCTACATGGGGGACGCGGCGGAGGCCGGGGCGGCAGCGGCGGAGCAACGCGCCCGGGGTGGGGTCGGCGCCGAGGATCGGGACGCCGCGGCGAGCGGAACCGTTGGGACTGCGCCTCTGGAGGGCGAGGATGGCAGTGGGGAGCGGGAGAAGCATCCCAGCGCTCGTTCGGCCTTGCTCCTGCTGCTCGCTTCCGCGGCGGCGATCGGGCTGATGTCGGAGATTCTCGTCGAGGCGATCGAGCCGGCGGCGGAAGACCTCGGGATGAGCGAGATCTTCGTCGGCGTCATCCTGGTCGCCATCATCGGGAACGCGGCGGAGCACTCGACGGCGATCATCATGGCGGTGAAGGACAAGATGGATCTCGCGGTCAACATCGCCGTAGGATCCTCCATACAGATCGCACTCTTCGTCGCACCGCTGCTCGTGTTCCTGAGCTACGTGATCGGGCCGACGCCGATGGACCTCGTCTTCACACCCTTCGAGGTCGTGGCGGTGGGGCTCTCCGTCGGCATCATCGCCCTGATCACGCACGACGGGGAGTCGCACTGGATGGAAGGTGTTCAGCTTCTGGCAGTGTACATCATGTTGGGCATGGCCTTCTGGTTCCTCCCGGCCTGAAGGACGAGCCGGTCCCCACCGGCTGACCGGTCTCCCCCGGGCCGTCGACCGGCTCGATGCAACGCTAGGCCGTACGTGTATGTCTGTATGAATAGGAGCGCGGCAGGAGTCAACAGGGGAGTGGAGCGGGACGAGGCGTGGCCGCCCGAGTTGATGCCCCGTTGACTTACGCCGCGATGCTCGTGGCGGTGCCGGGCGACCGGACCGCTTCCATGTCCCGGTGACGGGCGAGACTCAAAGGACCGGACGCTCGGCATGAAATCCCGGCACATCGTCACACTCG
>CAZOEX010000134.1:3777-6668 GCA_964578925.1 uncultured Gemmatimonadota bacterium
CGAGACTCAAAGGACCGGACGCTCGGCATGAAATCCCGGCACATCGTCACACTCGTCGTGTTTCTTCTCGGCGCCGTGATCCTCAGCGGTGTCTACCTCAAGCTCAGGGAAAGCCAGGCGGCGGAGGCCGAGGGCGCCGGTACGGGCGACGAGTCCGCCACCGTCGATTCGGCCCGCGAGGCGGCGTCGACCACGGCGGCCACCGCATTCGCCGCCGGCGTCGCGGTGCCTGTCGAGGGCGCCGCCGCCACGCGCGGCACCTTCACGCTCTGGGTCACCGCCGAGGGCCAGGCCGCCGCGATTCGGCGCGCCCCGCTGACCTCGGAGGTGGAGGGTCCCGTGAGCACGGTGCCCGTGCGCGAAGGACAGTTCGTGCAGAGCGGACAGCTCATCGCCCGCGTCGATCCTCGCGTCTACGAGCTCGATCTGAAGGAGGCCCGGGGGAACCTCGAGAACGCCCAGGCCGAGTTCCAGAACCTGACGCTCGGGGATGAGCGGATCGACGACCCCGAGGTGCGGGCCGAGCGCCAGCGGGCGGCGCGGGTGCGGAGCGGGCTCGCGCAGGCCGAGGCCGGGGTGGAACGGGCCGAGTATGCCCTGGCGAAGACCGCGATTCGCGCACCCTATGCCGGTCGGGTGGCGGATCTGGCGGTGGACGTCGGCTCGCGCCTCTCGACGGGTGATTCCGTGGCGACGGTGGTCGACGTCTCGAGCATCGACGTGGACGTCCAGGTGCTCGAGAGCGAGATCGCGGCACTCGATGTCGGGCGCGAGGCGACGGTTCGCTTCACGGCCTTCCCGGGCGAGACCTTCCCCGCCGAGGTCGTGACGGTGAACCCGGTCGTGAACCCCGAGAGCCACTACGGCCGGGTCACGGTCCGACTGCGAAATCCGGAAGCCCGGATCCTGCCCGGCATGCACGCGACGGTACGGATCGCCGGGCGGCTGTACGAGGACCGCGTCTCGATTCCGAAGGAGGCGATCGTCGAGAGGAACCGCCGCGAGGTGGTGTTCGTCTTCGAGCCGGAAGAGGAGGGAGGCAGCCAGGGACGGGCCAAATGGCGCTACGTGATCACGGGGCTGGAGAACGACGAGTACGTCGAGATCGTCCCGCCGGGCGAGGGGAACGACGAGGACTTCGTCGAGCCGGGCGAGGTCGTGCTGACCGGCGGGCACGCCACGCTCAGCCACGACGCGCGGGTGTCGATGGAGCGTGTCGACGAGGCCGACGACGAGGGGTCGGACACGTGAGGCGGCGCGCCACAGCCGGGATCGCGGGGGTCGGCACGACGCTCGCGGCCCTCCTGCTCGTCCTCCCGCCGGCCGCCGCGGCGCAGGACGCCGAACCGGACACCCTCAGCCTCGAGAGCGCGATCCGGACGGCGCTCGTCCGCAACCCGAGCATCACCTCGGCCGAGGCGAACGCGGCGACGGCGGCGGCGAACAGGTGGGCCCACTGGGGCGCGCTGTTGCCCTCGGCGAGCGTGAACGCCGGAATCGGATCGCGCAGCTCGACGAGGTTGACGTTCCTCGACCCCGACGGTTCGCGCGTCGTCCTGGACGAACCGGTCGTCTCCGACAGCCGGAGCAACTCGGCCGGCCTCTCCTTCGGTCTCCAGCTCAGCGCCGAGACGTTCACCACCCTCGACGCCGGGGGCGAGCGGCGGGAGGCGGCCGAGTACGGCGTCTCGCAGGCGCAGGTCCTCGTCGTGCAGCAGGTCAAGGTCAACTACTTCGAGGCGCTCAAGCAGCAGCGCCTCGTGGAGGTCGCGCGGCGCCAGCTCGAGGCCCGGCGCGAGGAATACGAGCTCACCGAGGACAAGTACGAGATCGCGGCAGTGCAGCGAAACGAGCTGCTGACCGCCGAGATCGCGCTGCGGAACGCGGAGCTCCAGCTCGTCGAGGCGGAAGACGCGCGGGCCGGCGCGATGCGGCAGCTTCGCGTGGCCCAGGGTGTCGAGGGGCTCGAAGTGACCGACATGACGCTCGTCGAGCCCCCGACCGTCCCGGAGGTCGACGGGCTCGACGCCGGGGCGCTCCTGGCAGGGGCCCGGACGGCGAACCCCGAGCTCCAGCGGCTGTCGGCGCTCGAGCGGGCGGCGTCGATCGAGGTCTGGGGGGCACGGGCCTCGTATCTGCCGACGCTGAGCGCGAACCTCAATTACGGCCGAGGCCGCGAGCTCAGCGCGTCGGAGAGTTTCTTCGAGTTTTCGCCCGCGAACACGAGCAGCAGCTTCTCGCTGAGCCTGAGCTGGCCCCTGTTCAACGGCTTCCAGCGCAAGCAGCAGAACGCGGCGGCGAGCAACCAGCTCGCCACGGCCCGCGCCGACCTCCGGGCGCAGGAGCTCGAGGTGGAAGCCGACCTGCGACGACTCGTGGACGACATCCGGCGGGGCGACCGGCGCCTCGACGTGCTGGAGCGGAACGTCGAGCTGGCCGAGGAGGCGCTCGAGCTGACGCGCGAGCAGTACCGGATCGGCTCGGTGCCCTACCTGAATTTGCAGCGGGCGATCGAGGAGTTGGACACCGCCGAGCAGGCGGCCTTCGATCAGCGATACGAGCTCCTGAAGCGCTGGGCGGAGCTCGAGGCCCTGGTGGGGGACAGCCTGATTGAGGCGACGCGATGAGCCGTCTCGCTCAGGAAGGCTGACCGATGTCGCTTCCGAAGCTGTCGATCCGCCGGCCCGTGGCGACTTCGATGCTCTTCGTAGCGATCGCCGTGCTGGGCGTCGTCTCGTTCGCGCGGCTCCCGATCGATCTGCTGCCCGACGTCTCCTTCCCGACGCTGTCGGTCTGGACGGAGTACGCTGACGCGGGTCCGGCGGAGGTCGAGCGCTTCGTCACCGAGCCGATCGAGAGCTCGCTGAGCCAGATTCCCGGGGCCCGTTCGA
>CAZOEX010000135.1:0-6644 GCA_964578925.1 uncultured Gemmatimonadota bacterium
TCATCTTTCAGTCCTCCGACATCTACGGCGGCGTGCAGTCGGTCTACGACTACGGACCCCTCGGCGTGGAGCTGAAGAACAACCTCCGGGACGCCTGGTGGCGGGCGATGGTGCGGGAGCACGAGGAGATCGTCGGGCTCGACGCCGGAATCCTGATGCACCCCGAGGTGTGGGTGACGAGCGGCCACGTCTCGACCTTCTCCGATCCGCTGGTCGAGTGCCAGAACTGCCACCGACGATTCCGCGCCGACGAGTTTTCCGAGCTGGACGGGAACGATCCGGAAGCGGCCGAGGAGGCGCAGTGTCCGGTCTGCGGGATGAAGGGCCAGTTCACGGAGCCCCGGCAATTCAACCTCATGTTCAAGACCTTCATGGGCCCGGTCGAGGACGACAGCGCGGTGACCTATCTGCGGCCCGAGACGGCGCAGGGCGTGTATGTGAACTTCAAGAACGTGATGGACAGCTCGCGGCTCAAGGTACCGTTCGGAGTCGCCCAGGTGGGGAAGGCGTTCCGCAACGAGATCACGCCGGGCAACTTCATCTTCCGGACGCGCGAGTTCGAGCAGATGGAGATGCAATACTTCGTCGAGCCGGGTACGGACGAGCAGTGGTTCGAGACCTGGCGAGAGCGTCGTCACGCGTGGCTCACCGGAATCGGGCTGCGCGAAGACCGACTCCGTCAGTACGAGCACCCGGAAGACAAGCTCGCGCACTACGCCAAGCGCGCGATCGACTTCGAGTACCGTTTCCCGCACGGGTGGGCCGAGCTGGAGGGGGTGCACAACCGGACCGACTACGATCTGTCGAGGCACCAGGAGGCGTCCGGCAAGAAGATGGAATACGTCGACCCCCCGACGAACACGCGCTTCGTTCCCTACGTGGTCGAGACCGCGATCGGGCTCAATCGTCTGTTGCTGGCGATCCTGGTGGATGCGTACCGGGAGGAAGAGGTGGAGGGGAATTCGCGCACGGTGCTTCAGCTCCATCCGTCGCTCGCCCCGATGTCGGTCGCCGTCTTCCCCCTCGTCAAGAAGGACGGCATGCCGGAGATGGCCGCGCGAATCACGGACGACCTGAAGCGGTCGTTCCCCGCTTTCTACGACGAGTCGGGTTCCATCGGCCGCCGATACCGGCGCCAGGACGAGGCGGGGACGCCGTTCTGCATCACGGTCGACGGTCAGAGCATGGAGGACGGGACCGTCACGATCCGGGATCGCGACACGCTCGAGCAGGACCGCGTGGCGGCCGATCGGCTCGCCCAGATTCTGCGGGAGCGGCTCGCGGGACCGGCGGCCTCCTGAGCGCCGGCGAACGCTCGCGGCAGGGGATGGGCTCTTGGGGCTGACGGTTCGCGAGATCCGCGACCGCGCGGAGCGTTTTCAAGCCGCCCTGGCCGAGGAGGTGTTCGAGGCGAGGGCCGGCCGCACGGCGTGGCCCGAGCTGGAGCCGCTCTACGCCAGCCAGTCGGTGTTGCGGTTCGACGACGCGGCGCCGGTAATCCAGCGTGAGCTCGCGGCTGCCACGGGTGACGAACGGCGTCGCCTGCAGCGGCTGCTCGCCTGGCTGGCGGAACACAATGTTCGGGGGGCGAACGCCGAACTGGACGACGAGTACGCGCAGTGGCTGGCGAGTGCGACGGTACCGCACCGCGGCGAGGAAATCCCCGTTCGGAAGCTCCCCGGACTCATTCGCTCCACGGAAGATCGCCCGACCCGGCGCGCCTACGCGACGCTGCGCGCGGAGACGCTGGCCGACGTGCTTCCCCTGCAGCTCGATCGATTGAACCGGTGGCGGACCGCTACGGCCGATCTCGGCTTCGGCGACCACCGGGTCGCGCTCCAGCGCCTGACGGGACTGAGCCTGGCCGCCGTGGAGGCGCAGGGTCGACGCTTCCTGGAGCTCACGTCAGCGATCTATCGCGAGCATCTGAGGACATATCTCGCGCAGCACTTCGGGCTCTCCCCGGTGGACGCCGAGAGCCACGACGCGGCGTGGCTGAACCGGCAGAGCTGGCACGACGGCGTGGGCGACGAGGCCGGTGTTCTCGAGACATTGGGCGAGGACTTGCGGAAGATCGGCCTTCCGCTCGAGGCGGAGGGGCGGATCGACCTGGCTGTCGAGGCCTTCCCGTCTCCCGGTATGCGGCCGGGCTGCCAGGCGGTACGCGTGCCCGACGAGGTGCTGGTGCTGGTAACACCGACGAGCAGCGTTCCCGGACTGCGAACGCTGATGCGTGAGATCGGCCGGGGACTGCATTGGGCCTACACGTCCGCGCTGCTGCCCTTCGAGTTCCGGGCTCTCGGCGATACGTCGGTGCTCGATGCGCACGCCACCCTCTTCGGCGGACTCGGCCGATCGCGGCGCTGGGTCCGGCACGCCTTCGGGCTCGAGGGGGACGAGTTGGCCGAGTTCGTGGCCTTCGGAGCGTTCCTGGAGCTCTATGCGCTGCGCCGGATGACGGCCCGGCTGGTCTTCGATCTCGAGCTGTCCGAGAGCGATCGTCCCGGTGCGATGGGACCCCGCTGGGCCGAACTCATGGAGGAAGCGACGGGGTTTCGGCACGACTCGCGGGTCTTCCTCGCTCGCCTGGGCCAGCGCTTCGGTGTCGCCCGGCGACTCCGGGGGCGGATGCTCGCGGCGCAACTCACCCGACAGCTCGAGACGCGTTTCGAAGACGACTGGTTCCGCAACCCGGAGAGCGGGGCGTTTCTCCGGGACTGGTTCGCCCAGGGTCTGACGCACGACGCCGACGTCCTCGCGGACCGGCTGTCGGACGGACTGAGCTGCGACGACCTCGTGGCCTCGCTCGAGCGACGTCTCGGGATCGGGACGTGAGCCGCCGTCGGGTTGGTGGGGCGTCCACCGCGGCGAGCCTGGCGATGTTCCTGCTCGTGCTGGGGCCGCCGGTCACGGGCGGACTTCCGACCGTTCCGTCGGCGCGAGCCCAGGCGCCGGCCGAACCCCTGGCGCTTCCGACGCCGGCGGAACGCGCGGGTTACCGGGCCTACACCGCGCCCGACGAAGTCGCCCCCTACCTCGATCGCCTCTCTCGGGAGGTCGAAGGTCTGGTCGCCGGCACGCTGCCCGACTCCCGCATACCGGTCCTGCGGATCGCTTCGACGGACGCGGAGTCACCGCTGCGCGTGCTCATCGTCGCGGCGCAGCACGGCACCGAGCGGGCGGGTCTCGAGGTCGGTCTCCGGATCGCGCGCGACCTGGCGGTGGGACGCCTGGCGAGACTGCGATCCCGGATCGAGGTGCGCATCGCGCCGATGGCGAATCCGTACGGAGTCGAAAACCGGCGGCGCACGTCGGCGGAAGGGATCGACCTCGACCGGGACCACGTTCGGCTCGAGGCGTCCGCGACCCGGGCCCTGTGGGGGGAGTACGTGCGATGGCGGCCGCACCTGGTGCTCGACCTGCACGAGCTCGGTCCGAGCGAATACCCCCTCCAGGTCGGAGTGCCGACGCATCCCAACGCGCCCGGAGCCCGTCGCCTCGCTCGCTACTACCTGATGCCGTACGTGGCCAACGCGCTGGCGAGGGCCGACGTGTCCTTTCACGAGTTCGTGGCGCCGTGGGTGGACGGCGAGACGACGGAGCGGGCCGCCGTGCCGGCACGAGACGGCCTGGAGGCCGACGAGACCGCCTGGTTCACGCCGCCGCCGCTCGACCCCTCGTCCGCCCGGAACGCGTTCGCCCTTGCCGGCAGCGCGAGCTTCTACATCGCGACTTCGTCGTCGCGGGACATCATCGGGCTGCGAGAACGCACGGAGCGGCTCCATCGTGCCGTGAGCGCCCTTCTCACGGCAGCGGCGGCCAGGGCGCCCGAGGCCATTGCGACATACGAGGCCGCTGCCAGCCTGCCGAAGGACTCCCTCGTGGTGCAGGCCCGGTACGTCGAGGCGCGCCCCGGCGCAGGGATGCCGTGGATCTTCATGAACGAGCGGGGCCAGCGCGAGCAGGGTCACCTGCGGCCATGGAGGTCGCAGGTGTCGGTCGAGCGGCGGCTCTCCACCCCGCGCGGCTGGTGGATCGAGCCGGATCAGCGAGCGCTGATCGAGGCGCTGCGCGCCCACGGCTTCGAGGTCGAGGAGGCCGGGTCGGGCGAGGGGAATGCGGTCCCGACGGCTCTCGCGTACCCGGGTTGTCCCGGCATGGGAGATCACGTCGCGACAGAGCCGTCCGGGGCCGAGCCTGACGTCGCCGGGCTCGTCGCGGTCGAGCGGCCGGTCGAGGCCCTCTGGGTGGCGGCGGATCAGCCGGGCGGGCGGTTGCTGTTCACGCTGATCGAACCCTGGTCGCGCGGGGGATGGTTCACCTCGGGAGACGGCCCGTCGCCGGAGGACTGCGATCCCGACGGTCGCTTTCCGGTCTATCGCGCGGCTCCGTGAGCGGAATCTACGAATCGGCGGTCGCGCCGGTTCTCGCCGCAGGCCTGGCCGTGGTCTGGCTCGTCTACAGGATTCGCGCCAATCAGCGACTGGTGCGCCCGCCGGTATTGAACGACGCGCAGCGGCCGTACGAGATCGTCGACTTCTCGCTGTCGGACGGACAGGTCGTTCCGCTTCTCGATGCGGGCGAGGGTCCTGCGATTCTGATGATCCCGGGGGCCGACGGCATCCACCAGACGTGGCGCTACCAGGTGCCCGCGCTCGCTCGCCGATATCGCGTGCTGTCGGCCGATCTCCGATCGAGCGTGCCGAAAGGAGCGTCCTTCGACCTCTTCTGTCGCGACGTCGTCGAGCTGCTCGACGCCCGGGGCGTGGAGCAGGCCGTGGTGGTCGGCCAGAGCCTCGGGGGCGCGATCGCGCTTCGTCTCGCCGTGCGAAACTCCGAACGGGTCCGAGGACTCGTGATCGCCAATTCGCTCGCCCGCGTCAGCTATCGCCACGTCGGCCTGAACCGGACGCTGCTCGTGCCACTGGCGATGGCGACCACCCGATACCTTCCCACGTGGCTGGCGCGCGCGTTCGCGAGAGTCTGGAGTCGGTTCGCCATCTGGGTCTACGACGACTCGCCCGGCGCGGAGCGGGTGATCGACTACGTCCTTCACACGGGACCGCGTACCGTGTCGCCGCGTGTCTCGGGCGCGAGGGTGAAGCTGCTGAAGGGCGAGGACCTTCGCCCTGAGCTGCCGCGGATCGAGGCGCCGGCCCTGATCGTGAAAGGGCCGCGCGACGCATACGTTCCGGTGGCGTGGTCGCGCGAGATCGCCGGGCTGATTCCGGGCGGGGAATACGTCGAGGTGCCCGGCACCGGCCACTGCTCGCACATTTCGATGCCGGACGCGTTCAACGGATCGCTGCTCGAATGGCTCGAAAGCATCGCACAATCGCCTGATTCCATGGAGGCCGAGGCGTGAGCGACGGAAAGTTTTCCTCTCGGTGGGGAACGCTGCTGGTCATGCTCGGCATGGCCGTGGGGACCGGGAACATCTGGCGCTTTCCGCGGGAGGCGGCGACGAACGGGGGCGGTTCGTTCCTCATCCCCTGGGTCGTGTTCCTCCTCCTCTGGTCGGTGCCGCTGCTCCTGGTGGAGTTCGCGATGGGGCGCGCCGCGCGCCGCGGACCGATCGGCGCGTTCGCCAGCCTCTTCGGACGGGGCCGCGCCTGGATGGGCGCCTGGGTCGCCTTCACCGCCACGGCGATCATGTTCTACTACTCGGTCGTCATGGGCTGGACGCTGCGCTACCTGTGGAGCTCGATCAGCCAGGGCGTGCCGATGACCTCGCCCGAGGCGGCGACGGCGTTCTGGGAGGGATTCGTCGGCACGCCCACCGCGGTCGTCTTCCACGCGATCGCGATGGGACTCGGCGTGTGGGTGGTGGCGAAGGGGATCGCGGGGATCGAGCGGGCGGTTCGGATCCTGGTCCCCGGACTGTTCGTCCTCGTCGTCGTGCTCGCGATCCGGGCCGTCACGCTGCCGGGCGCGGAGGAGGGGCTCGCCTTTCTTTTCACGCCGGACCTCGCGGAGCTCGCCGAGCCGCGCATCTGGCTCGCGGCGCTCACGCAGAACGCATGGGACACCGGGGCCGGCTGGGGGCTCGCGCTCGCCTACGCGGTTTATCTGCGCGAGCGGGAGGACACGGCGCTCAACGCCTTCGTGCTGGGCTTCGGAAACAACACGGTGAGTCTCCTGGCCGGGGTCATGGTGCTCTGCACCGTCTTCGCCATCATGCCCGAGGCCACCGACACGATCATCGGAGCGGGGAACGAGGGCCTGACCTTCATCTGGGTGCCGCAGCTGTTCGGCGAGATGCCGGGAGGGTCGGTGTTCATGGTCTTCTTCTTCCTGGCTCTCTTCGTCGCCGCGTGGAGCAGCCTGATCGCGATGATCGAGCTCGCGACGCGCGTGCTGATCGACGCCGGCCTGGTCCGCCGCCGGGCCATCGTCCTCGTGGGACTCGCGGGTTTCCTGCTCGGTCTTCCATCGGCCCTCTCGCTCCCCTTCTTCCGAAACCAGGACTGGGTGTGGGGTCTCGGGCTCATGCTGTCGGGCTTCTTCTTCGCCTTCAGCGTGGTCAAGTACGGTGTCGATCGCTTCCGCAGAAAGCTCGTGAACCAGCCGCACAGCGACATCACGATCGGTCGCTGGTGGAACTGGGCGATGCGGTTCGTGCTGCTCGAGGCCGTCGTGCTCAC
>CAZOEX010000136.1:0-6577 GCA_964578925.1 uncultured Gemmatimonadota bacterium
CGCGCGGCTTCGAGGCTGTCCCAGAGCTCGCCCGTCCATTCTTCCGTCTTGCCCGCCAGGTCCGGTCGGCCGATCGATCCCACGAAGAGGAAGTCACCCGTGAGAATCGCGTCGTCGCCGAGGCGGAAGCTGACGCTCCCCTCCGTGTGGCCCGGCGTGTGATGAACGTGGAGCCGGGCGCGGCCGACCGGGATGGCATCGCCCTCGTCGATCGATGTGAACTCGAGCCGGCCGGGCGTTCCGTCGTACGGATAGACAGCATCCGCAGGGTGCAGGTAGTACGGGACGCCGAGCTCGGCCGACAGCGCCGGGCTGCCGCTGATGAAGTCGGCGTGGACGTGCGTGTCGGCGGTTCCGATCAGGCGGGCGCCCTCGGCCTCGGCCGCCTGCCGCCACGCATGCCAGTGGCGTGACGGATCGACGGCCAGGGCCTCGCCGTCGCTGACCAACAGATAGCCGAGCGACCCCTTTCCGACCCGGTCGAACTGGATGAACTCGTCGACGCCCTCGGGCTGAGAGAGAATGCGTGGACGCAGGAGGTTCATCCATGCCGCGACGCCGCCGTGCAGCGACCGGGCGGCGAATCCGAGCTGGCGCAGATGGTGGGTCACCGGAACGCTCGAGTTTCCATGACCGCAGACGACCGCCACCGGAAGCTGCCGGTCGAGGCCGGTCTCCCCCGGATCGCTCATACGCATGACCCGCGAGCCCCGAACGTTGTGGAAGCGCTCGGCCTCCACCGACCCCGACGCCAGCCGGTGCGGGGCCCGTACGTCGAGCACCTGTACGGGATCGCCTCCTTCGAGCAGGTCGGCGAGCTCCCGGGGCATGATCTCGATATCGTCTCGTCCCGACACGTTGTCCTCCGTTCTCGGGTGGATTCCTCCGTTCTCTAGATGGACGGAGCGGCTCCCGCCGCTTCGCCCATGACCGCCTCCACGTCGTCCGGTTGCTTCGCGATCGGGGGGCCGAGGACCCGGTGGCCGTCGTCCGTGACGAGCACGTCGTCCTCGATCCGCACTCCGCCGAAGTCGAGCCAATCCTCCAGCGCGGCGTAGTCGATGAAGGCGTCGTGCCTTCCCTCGGAGCGCCACTTCCGTATCAGGGGCGGAATGAAGTAGGCGCCCGGCTCGACCGTCACCACCCAGCCGGCTCGCAGCTCCTTCGCCAGGCGCAGGGCCGAGAGGCCGAACTGCTCGCTCCGCTCGTAGCCGTCCCCGTAGCCGACGATCTCTTCGCCGATCGCTTCGCCGTCGTGCACGTCCAGCCCGATCATGTGCCCGAGACCGTGCGGGAAGAAGAGCGCGTGGGCGCCGGCGGCCACGATCTCGTCCGGATCTCCGCGCAACAGGCCGAGGTCGACGAACACCGACGACAGCTCGCGCGCCGCCAGGAGGTGTACGTCCCGGAAGGCCACACCGGGCTCGATCGCGGACAGGGCCGCCTCCTGGGCCCCGAGCACCGCCTCGTAGACATCGCGCTGGCGGGCCGTGAAGCGCCCCGAGACGGGAAGCGTCCGCGTGATGTCGCTGCAATAGCCGCTCGGGGCCTGGGCCCCCGAATCGTGCACCAGGAGCCGGCCCTCCTCCATCGTTCCGCTCCACGAATGATCGTGGAGGATCTCCCCGTGGACGGTGAAGATGATCGGAAAGGAGATGTCGCCCCCGGCGGCCAGCGCGATACCGCGCACCAGCCCAGCGACCTCGCGTTCCATGAGCCCCGGACGTACGAGCCGCATGGCGTACTCGTGCATGTTGCGGGCCATGGCGACGGCGCGCTCGATCTCCGCCACCTCCTCCTCCGACTTCTCCATCCGCTGCTCGACCACGGCTTCCATGAGGGCGCGCGAGGCGTGGTCGTCGATCACCTCCGCCGCGAGCCCGAGCAGGTCCTGCAGGGCGAGCAGGGCGTCGGAGCGGTACTGCGGCAGGAAGTGGACGGGACGGCCGGCGTTCCGGGCGCGGTCCAGCTCGGCGGGCAGATCTGAGAGCGGCAGCGTCGAATGGACGCCGGCCGACTCCCCGAGGTCGATGAGCGACGCCTGCGGACCCATCCATACGACGTCGTCCAGGGTCGGCTCGGTCCCGAACAGAGTGGCCTCGGCGGTGTCGAGGTCGATCGTGCCGACCAGGCCCGGGAGATCGAGCCCGAAGTAGTAGCGGAACGACCCGTCCTGGCGAAAGCCGTACGGGTTGTCGGGATAGTTCATCGGCGTGAGCCGGTTGCCGGGCAGCAACGCGAGCCCGGAGCCCAGGCTGTCGGCCAGGCGGGCCCGCCGTTCCCTGTAGACGTCGGAATCGAACAACCTGCCTCCCCGCGTGGGTCGGTGTGTCGCGCGCCGGGCGGCGGGTCGGAGCCGCCTCCCGGGCGCGCCGGACGGGTCGCATTTTACACCGAACCCGCGTGCGGAGGACAGGACGGGCCCGTGACCCCGGCTGATCCACCGGGGCCGGGGTCCGACGGTTGGTGCTCGTACCGTCGCCGAGCTGACCCCAGAAGTTGCCTCCCCAGCACCAGGTGACGTCGGTCGAGCGGACATCGACTCCCACGGGCGACGGGTTAGGTTGGACCACATGGCGACTCCGAACGCGGAACCCGCGAGCTCCTCCCACCCCGCCGTCGTCGTGGGCGGCGGCGTGGTGGGCCTGTGCTGCGCTCGCTCGCTGGCCCGCCGGGGCGTACCGGTCGTCGTGCTCGAGCGCGGCCAGATCGGCCACGGCGCCTCGTTCGGCAACGCGGGCACGATTTCGCCCGCGCACCCGCCGATCAACGCCCCCGGACGCTGGCGCGAGCTGATCCGCTCGATGGTCGATCCGCTCAGCCCGCTCTACATCCCGCCGCGGCTCGATCCCCGGCTCTGGAAGTGGCTGCTCTCCTTCGCCGGGCACTGCGGGCGGGACCACGTCGATCACTGTCGCCGGGTCATGGAGCCCCTGGCCAGGGTGACACCGGGCCTGCAC
The DNA here is from genome assembly GCA_964578925.1 of uncultured Gemmatimonadota bacterium. GTDB lineage: Bacteria > Gemmatimonadota > Gemmatimonadetes > Palauibacterales > Palauibacteraceae > JARFPW01. Next base: position 2,961 of record CAZOEX010000136.1, read on the forward strand.
GACGAGATCGCCCGGATCGGCCGGGACGAACCGGAGATCGACCTCGGATACAGCACCGACGGGTATCTCGAGATCTTTCGGACCCGCGGCGGAGAGCGAGCGGCGGCGCACGAGGCGGCCTTCGCGCGTGGCCAGGGCTTCGCGCCGGAGGAACTGACGGGGGACGAACTCCGCGAGCGCGTGCCGGCGCTCTCGCAATCGGTGCGGGGCGGCCACCACTATGTCGGGGCCCGGACCGTCGATCCATTCGCCTTCGTACGGGTCGTGGCGGCCGACGCCCGGCGGCACGGTGCGCGGCTGGAGACGGGCATCGAGGTCGTCTCGGTGCGCACGGAGTCGGGACGGCCGCGGGCGGTCGCTACCTCGGAGGGCGACGTGGCGGCCTCGGCCGTGATCCTGGCCACGGGCGCGTACAGCCCGGGTCTGTTCGACGCGCTCGGCTGCCCGCTCCCCGTCGTGCCGGCGAAGGGCTATCACGTCGACCGGCCCGATGTCGCACCCGGCACTCCCCGACTCGAGACGGCCTGCCTGCTCGTCGAGACCGCCGTCTTCTGCACCCCGATGCCCGGCCGCCTGAGGCTCGCGGGAACGCTCGAGTTCTCCGGCATCGACCACGAACTGCACGAGAGACGGCTGCGTCAGCTCACCCGCGGCGCGCGCCTCTTCCTGGAGGGACTGGAGGACGCGCCGCCGAGCTCACGCTGGTGCGGGCTGCGGCCCTGCACTCCCGACGGCTTGCCCGTCGTGGGGCCTCTTCCCGGCTGGCGCGGCATCTACGCCGCCACCGGACACGCGATGCTCGGCCTCACCTTCGCTCCCGTCACCGGCGAGTTGCTGGCCGAGCTCGTCGTGGACGGGGAGCCGTCGCTGCCGATCGACGGGCTCGACCCGGCCCGCTTCTCCTGATCTCGCGGCGCCGATCAGCCGCCGAGGGGCGCCAGCAGCAGCTGACCCGTCTGCAGACCGGGTATGAGCAGCCGCTGGCGCGTCCGGTCGATGCCGATGTCGGCCGGGCTCGAGACGTTGCGCACGACGGCCGACACGGAGCCGTTGTCGCGCAGCAGATACACCGTTTCGGTGTCCCAGTCGGACACCAGCAGTCCCTCGTCGACGACGACGATTCCGTCGAGACCGAGGCCGGGCAGCTCCGGCAGATCGCCGAGCACGCCGTCTTCGATCAGGAAGATTCGGCCCGAGCCGCCGGTCACGGCGTACAGCCGGGAGTCGACCGCGGCGAGCCCGTTGATCCCGGTCGCGTCACCGGTGTCGAGAGTGCGCCGGCTCCCGTCCGGCGAGAAGGCGTGGATCGCCGAGGCACCCGAATCGGCGTCCTCGCCCGCGAAGCCCGGGCCGCTGTCGCTCACGTAGATGGTCCCGTCGGCGCCGACGGCCACGTCGTTCAGGAAGCTCGCCCCCTCGATCTCCCAGCCGCCGACCGGCTCGCCCGTCTCGCGATCGAAGAGGCGCACCACATCGATGTCCGCGACGACCAGGGTGTCCCCGAGCAGGCCCATCCCCTTCGGCGCATCCAGGGAGACACCCTCGGTCGCGCCGTCGATCCACCGCATCTCGATGATCTCGCCCTTCGGCGAAACGCGCGAGATGAAGCCGTTGCCGTCCCGGGCGATGGGATTGCCGGCGAGGTTGGAGACCAGGTAGACATCGGCCGCGGTATCATGGAGAGCCGACTCTGGACCGGCGAATCCGTCCAGCGTGATCCCCGCCCGTTCCGCCTCGGCGGGAGCGCCGTCCCCTCCGGGCGCCGCCTCGTCCGTGGCGTCGGCGGTGTCGGCGTCGCCCGAGCAGGCGGCGAGCAGGATAGCGATCGAAAGCAGCGACGAAAGCAGTGATGACGGACGAAAGGCAGCGCGCATGAGCACTCCCCCGGGCAGGTGTGAGCTGGCGCGTCGAGGCCGTATCTTTCGACTCCAACGCGCATCGATCGACGGACGTACGGATGTGGAGTCTATGGAGCCGTTCCATCAGTCGGAAGTGCACGATACGGAGCTGACGGAGGCCGAGGCCGGGATGGATCCCGTCGCGCTGTTCGCCCGCTGGTTCGAAAGGGCGGACGAAGCCGACCTCCCTCTGCCGGAAGCGGCGGCGCTGGCCACGGCCACCCCGGACGGTCGGCCGTCCTGCCGGATGGTGCTGCTGAAGAGCTTCGGCCCCGACGGCTTCGTCTTCTTCACCAACTACGAGAGCCGGAAGGCGGCGGAGCTGGAGGTGAACCCTCACGCCGCGCTCGCTTTTCACTGGACGACGCTGCAGCGATCCGTCCGGGTGGAAGGCCGGGTCGAACGCACGTCCCCGGAGGAGAACGCCGAGTACTTCGGCACCCGGCAGCGGGACAGCCAGATCGGGGCCTGGGCGTCTCCGCAGAGCCGCGAGATCGGCTCGCGCGAGGAGCTCGAGGCGCGCGCCGCCGCGCGGGCCGAGGAGTTCGAGGGCGACGAGGTGCCGCTGCCGCCGTTCTGGGGCGGCTACCGGGTGATTCCCGAGCGCATCGAATTCTGGCAGGGACGCGAGGGACGGTTGCACGACCGCCTGGTCTTCGAGCGCGCCGGGACGAAGAGCGAGTGGAGCCGACGCCGGCTCGCTCCCTGAATCGGGCGCCGGAACGTCAGCCCCGCGAACGCAGCCGCTCGATAACCTCTTCGGCGTAGTCGATGCCCGCCGGGGTGCGGCTGCCGTGCCAGCTCAGCAACTCCCCGTCGACGATGTGGAAGCGCCCGACCGGCAGCCCCGTCGCCTCCACCAGCTCGTCCCGGTACGTCTCGTCGAAGGGGAAGGGCTCGGTGGAGAGCAGGACACCGTCGGGATCGGAGCCCGCCAGCTCGTCCGCGCTGATCGTCGGATAGCGCTCGTCCGCTCCGCCGAAGACGTTCATGCCTCCCGCCAGGCCGAGCAGGGCCGCGACGAAGGTGTCGTCGCTCACCGTCATGATCGGATCGCGCCATATGAGGTAGGCGTAGCGGGCGCCCGGCCGTCCCTCGGCCGCTGCACGGACCCGCGCCGCGCGCCGCTCGATGTCCGCGGCGATCGCTTCCGCGGCTTCGGGCCGCCGGACGGCCCGACCGATCGACCGTACCATCTCGGCCGTGTCGCCGACGTCCACGGGCATACTCGTATGGCACGGCACGCCGGCCGCCGCCAGCGCCTCGGCATCCTCGATCCGGTTCTCCTCCTCGTTGAGCAGCACCAGGTCGGGTTCCAGCTCGACGATCCGGTCGATCTTCGGGTTCTTGGTGCCGCCCACCTTCTCGATCCGGCCGACCCGGTCGGCCGGATGGACGCAGAACTTCGTCCGGCCGACGAGGGCATCCTCGAGACCGAGATCGAAGACGAGCTCGGTGAGACTGGGGCAGAGGGAGACGATGCGCATGTTGGATCGAACCCCGGAGCCGCGGGCGAGTTCGGAAGGCTATCCCGTACGCGCCCCGGTGCAATTCGTTGCAAATCGGCGGCCCGGCGGCTAGCTTCGTTGAGAATCAGTTTCAATCTCGTTTGGGTTGACGACAGGATGCGCCCATGGACGATGAACTTCGGCTGGCCCACGTCCCGATGCGGGAGACGGTGGAGCTCGTCCGCATGGACCTGCCGGAGGAGATGGCGCG
>CAZOEX010000137.1:0-6544 GCA_964578925.1 uncultured Gemmatimonadota bacterium
ATGGTGAAAGCCGGTCGGCACCGAAACCAGGAGGAACATGATGAAGACGAGCCGGGTGAGCGGATCGCTGACCAGCTTGCCGCTCACCTGCTTCGGCACGAGTGCATACCACGAGATGTAGGCCGGCAGCAGCCAGACGTAGACGATCGCGTGCCCGGTGTACCAGAAGAGGGCCCGGTTGTAGAGGGGGTCGACGAAGGCGATGAGGTCCAACGACCACGGCAGCAGGAAGCCGAGGAAGAGGACGACGATCCCCAGTGACGCGAGGTTCCACATCGCGTAGGAGGCGACGCACATGAAGGCGAGCAACGGCACCCGCTCACCCCGGTGGTCCTTTCGCCACCGCCGGACCGTCAGATACATGTTGGCGGAGGCCGCATAGGTGCTCAGCACGACCAGGACGAGCCCGAAGTAGTACGTCCAGTGGGCCTTGAGCGGCGCGTAGGAGGTGTAGAGGACATTCGCCTGGTTCGTGGCCATCGCGTAGCCGGCGAAGAGCACGCCGGCGAGCATCAGGCCGAAAGTCGAAACGACCAGGGCGTGGTTCAGACGCCGACCGCAGGCCCGCGCCGTGAGCAGTGGCAGGAACCCGTTGGAGAACGCGAAGGTCAGAATGAGGGCGTTGGCGACGCCGTGTACCGTCAGACCCTGGTAGTAGCTCCGCAGCTTCGGAAACGAGGCGAGGATGTCGATTCCCGCGTACGAGAGGGCCTGGGCGAATCCGTGGGCCACTCCCGCGACGAGCGCGGCGAAGCCGATGTAGACGGTCCAGCGGATGAAGCGCTTCTGGCTCTCGGGCAGCGAGAATCCCGAGGGATCCTGGACGACGCTGTTCGTCACCGCGGTTCCGGCGGCCGATGCGCTCACGGAGCCTCCCCGTCGCCGGTGTCGTCGTTCTCCGCCGCGGGCGGTCGGTCACGCGCGGCGAAGTCCTCGGCCGGCAGCACCCGGATGGTCCCGTACATCGTGTGGTGCGCGGGGCCGCAGTACTCGTGGCAGATCATCCGGTAATCGCCCGGCTCACGGAAGGTGTAGCTGTTCCGCCCGATCTGTCCGGGAATGAGCATCATGTTGATACGCGTATCCTCGACGTGGATCCCGTGGATCACGTCCGGAGAGGTCGCGATGATGGTGATCTCCTCACCGGCTGGCACGACGATCTCCGACGGGACGAAGCGCCACATTTCGCCGCGCAGTACGACATCGTAGCCACCTTCGTCGTTCGCGAAGACGCCGGGGTCGTCGAAAGGCGGCGTGGTCCGCACTTCCTTGGGATCGACGATGCCCTCGTCGACCTTGCCCGGGAGGTTGATGCCCATCGCGAGGGACGCGAAGAAGAGCGCTCCGAGAAACGCCACGAGAATGACGGCGCCGAGAACGAGGAACGCTTTCTCTACCTGGTGAACGCGGCTCGCCACGGTCAGACCTCCAGGAGTCGCAGGTACATGAGCACCCAGAATCCGACGAGCGCCATCATGAAGAGCAGCATGATGAACAGGGTGCCTTTGATTTCCGGTTCGTCCGTCGACCCCGGCGGTGTCGACGACTCCGTCGCCGGGGAACGCTGCGTCACGTCGTCCATGCTGTTCTCCTCAATCGGCCCGGGTGTCTTCCATCCCGGGCGTCGACCGTCCGAGCCATACGAGAAGCCCCGCGAGAAGGAGAGCCGCGGGGATGGCCAGCGTCCAGCGTACTTCGCCGGGTTGGCCGCTGAGCAGACTGTTGACCGCCTCCCAGACAGCCCAGACGAGGGGCGCACCGAGAAGTACGAACAGGGCCATTCGGAGGATGAGTCGAGTCGTCTCCATGAGCGGTGCCCCGAAGTCGCGTCGCAGTCGATGTCGAATCGTGAGGGAAACGGCGACCAAGTTAGGGCTGCTCGTTCGACTCTGCTACCCGGCGGGCCCGTCGTCCGCCGACCGCCGTGCGCTCAACCGCGCCATCGAGATAATTCCCGCCAGGGGCCCGAACGCCAGCATCGGGAACGCCCATCGCCAACCGAGCGTGGACTGGAAGAGTGGCACGAGCTGGATCGTCACCATCGTCAGCAAGAAGCCGAGAGAGACCTGGAGCGTCAGAGCGGTGCCGACCACGTGGGACGGGACGACCTCCGTAACGGCCGCGCTGAATTGCGCGGAATCGGCCACGACGAAGAAGCCCCAGACCAGCGCGACTCCCAGAACGATCGGAAAGGGCCCGCCGAAGAGGAAACCGATCGTGAGGGCGCAGACGCCGCTGACCGCCATGGCCCGGATCGTCAATGCCTCGTAGCCGATCCGGTCGGCCACACGGCCGCCCCAGATGCATCCCGCCCCGCCGGCGGCGATGGCGAGGGCGGGGGCCGCCCGGACCAGGAGTCCGGGGACGTCGGCCGCGGCGTTCGATGCCTCGGCCGACGCGGCCAGGAATCCGGCGACCCAGGTCCACATCGCATAGAGCTCCCACATGTGACCCAGGTATCCTCCCGTCGCGAGGCGCCACTTCCTCGATCGCACTACGACACGGGCGTGATCCCAGGTGAAGCGCCTGCGCGGAAATGCGTACGAGCCGTCCCGGTACGCCGAGAACACCAGCAGGGCGCCGACCGCCGCTGCGGTCGACGTCACCAGGACCACCGGCCCCGCCGTGACGCCGGCCCCTGCCCCGCCCGGGACGCCGAGCGCTTCGACGAAATATGGCAGGGCTTTCCCCACGGTGAGCGACCCGACCACGACGCCGATCGCGAATCCGCGGTTCGCGACGAACCAGGTGGCCGTCATCTTCATGGCCGGCGGATAGACTCCGGCCAGGAAGAATCCCGTGGCGAAGCGGGATGCCAGGGCGACCTCGTAGCCCGGCGCGACGACGAGCGCGGCGTTGGCGAGGGCTGCGGCGAGGGCGGATCCGGCGAAGTAGTGACGGCTCGGGAGGGCGTCGGCGACCCCCGACAGCGCCGCCGTCAGCGTGCCCGCGACGAAGCCGAGCTGGACGAGCGCGGTGAGCCAGCCCGCCTGGACGGCGTCGAGGCTCCAGCGCACTTGCAGGTCGGGTGCCACGGCGCTGGCCGCGAACCAGACCGACATGCCGAGGAGCAGGGCGGACGACACGATCGCCAGCATCGCCCACGCCGGTCGGTCGATCCGGTGGCGATCGATCACCGGAAAGGAAGCCGCGCCCCGATTGTGGTCATCCGGGCCAGAAGAGCAGGATCGCAGCGCCGGCGGCGAGCCCTGCGCCGAAGGCCGCCAGCACGCGCCGGCGCATCCAGCGGCTGCCCAGAGCGACGGCCACGCCGCCCTTGAACACGATGTTCGAGAGCGCGCCGACCAGGATCATCCGCCATCCCGCCTCCAGCTCGAGCCGGCCGTCCTGCATCAGGTTCGCCGTCGACAGCGTGATGGCGTCCAGGTCGGTGAGCCCCGAGAGCGCGGCCACCGCGAACAGGCCGCGTTGGCCGAGCCGATCTTCTGCGAAGGCGACCGCGACCAGGACGACGGCATAGAGCAGTCCGAACACCACGGCGGCCGTCATCTCCGAGGGGGGCTCCTGGTCCCGGATCTCCAGATCGCGAGACCCGATTCCGACCACGTAGAGCACCCCGCTGATCGCGAGCATCACGCCGAGCATCGTCGCCAGGGGACCCAGCGTGACCTCGAGCACTCCCGGCGCCACCACGACGATCTCCACGATGACCCGAACGAAGACGATTGCCGAGGCCAGGGTCACGACGAGCGCGGCCGCGGCGCTGCGATCGGGGTTCGAGGCACTTCGCCGGGCATAGCTCACGGTCGTCGCCGTGCTCGAGATCAGGCCGCCGAGCACGCCGGCGGCGATCGCCCCGGTTCGCGGACCCAGCAGCTTGAAGGCGATGTACCCTCCGATGCTGATCCCGACGATGAGCACGACCATCAGCCAGATCTCGAAGGGATTCAGCACCCCATAGGGCCCGAAGTTGCGGTTCGGGAGCACGGGCAACACGACGAGTCCGATCAGGACGAGCCGCATGAGGGCGGCGAACTCGTCGGCCCCGATGCGTCGCGCGAAGGAGTGCAACGGTCCCTTCCAGTGGAGCAGCACGGCGAGAACGGCTGCGGCGACGACCGCCTCGAGCACGAGTTCGCGGGTCAGGGCCACGCCGATCCCGTACATGACGAGGATCGCCACCTCCGTCGTCATCCCCGGGTCGAAGCGGCCTCCGCCGGCCCGCAGGTAGTTCGCCATCACGGTGAGCGCGGCGAGACCCAGCAGTCCTGCCGCGACGACCCACTCTCCGACCGCGCCCCCCAGCACGCCGCAGAACACCCCGAGCATCGCGATGATCGGAAAGGTGCGGATCCCGGCGACCAGGCTCTCGGCGCGCTGACGCTGCAGCCCGACGAGCAGGCCGAGCGCGACGGCCACGATGAGCTGGTAGGTGACGGTCAGCTCCATCAGCCGCGCCCACCGCCTTCGGGAATGCCCCTGCCGTACCGCTCGGCCAGCTCCTCGATCGCCTCGGACGTCCCGATGATCGTGACCCGATCGCCCGCTTCGAGGATCGTGCTGCCCTGGGGAATGATGCCGTGAACGTCTCGACGGATCAGCGCGACGAGCGTATCCGGCGGAAGCGCAACGTCCTGCAGCCGACGACCGATCCACGCCGCGGCGGGGCCGTCCGGATCGAGCCGCAGCATCAGCGAACGCTCTTCCCGCAAGAGGGTGGAGCGCAACTCGTCCGCGTCGGAGGCGGCGAGCCAGCGGTCGACGAAGCCCTCGTCGTCGACATGGGTCGCCAGATGGCCGAGCAGACGGAGATGCTGGCCGGGCTCGTCCTCCGGGCTGAGGAGGAAGAAGACGGCGTGAACTCGCTCACGAGCGCGCCGGTCGGCGGCTGCCCCACCGAGCCGGCTCTCCACCTCGATGCCGTCGCGTGATCGCGCGACGAGCATCGTCGGCCGATCGAGCCCCGCGATCCTGAGATGGGGGAGCGCGGCGCCCCGCGCGACCGGCATGAATCCGGCCACCATCTCCTCCTCGAAGCCACCGCGCAGGAGTTCAGAGGCGATGCCCGTCCGTTCCGCCAGAACCGCCGCGGCTTCCTCGATGACCGCGCCGAAGACCTTCCCCCTCTCCAGGTCGAGCACCGCGGCGCGGGCCACGACTTCGTCGAACGGATCCTCCTCGCGCAGTCCCTTCTCCTTGACGATGCCACGCAACTCGACGTCGAGGCCCGCATGCTGCCGTTCACCGAGACGGGCGAAGGTATGGAAGATCGCGCCGGCGCGCTCCGTCCGGTTCCTGCCGTAGTAGAAGAACCAGCCGATCGTGAGCGCGATGAGGCCGAGCGTGAAGACCACCGCCAGCTCGCCCATCTCGGCGATCAGCCAGAACGGGGCGACGAAGCCGATGATCTGCAGCCACGGATAGAGCGGAGAGCGGAATCCGGGGTCGTACCCCTCGATCCGGCTCTCGCGCATGATCACCACGGCCAGGCAGAGCATCGAGAAGAGGAGCAACTGAAAGGCGCTCGCCAGTTTCGCGATGTTCTCGATCTCCAGGAAGACGATCGAGGCGATCATGAGGAACGCGGTGACGACGATGGAGAAGGTGGGTGTGTGGTGGCGACCCAGTCGGCCGAACCGTGCCGAGACCAGCCGATCCCGCGCCATGGCGAGCGGATACCGGGAAGCGGACAGAATGCCTGCGTTCCCGGTGGATGCGAAGGCCGCGATCGCCGCGATGACGATGAGCACGACGCCGGCTCCCGCGGGCAACCAGCCGAAGAACGCCTCCGCCGCCGTCGCGACCGGCGTCAGGTCTTCCCGCAGCGCATCAGCGGGCAGAACCGCGACCATGATCATCACGCCGATCGTGTATATGGCCGCCGCCGTGGCGAGCGAGAGGCCCATTCCGAGGGGAATGTTTCTATCGGGCTCACGGATCTCTTCGGCCACGCTGGCGACCTTCGTGAGGCCGGCGTAGGAAACGAATACGAATCCTACCGTCGCCATGAACCCCTGGAAGCCGAAAGCGAAGTAGGGGCTGAAGCGACCCTCGAGATCGGCGACGGTGTCCCCGCCGAATACGGCGAAGAGGCCCTGCACGATGAAGAAGGCCAGGATGATGACGAGCGCGGTCACCAGGATGCGCTGCAGGCCGCTCGTCTCCTTGGCCCCCACGATATTGATGAACATGAAGGCGATCGTGAGAGCCACGGCGAGGGGCACGATCGGAGCGTCCACGTAGAGCCGCAGATAGGCCCCCATGCCCACCAGCGCGAAGGCGCTCTTGAGCACCAGCGCGAACCAGGTCCCGAGACCGCCTACCGTGCCGACCAGGGGACCGAGGGCACGGTCCAGGAAATAGTAGGCTCCGCCGGCCCGCGGCATCGCGGTCGACAGCTCGGCCACGCTGAACATCGCCGGCAGGATGAACAGGCTCGCAACCAGGTAAGCCAGCGCCACGGACGGGCCCGTTTGGGCCGCCGCCAATCCCGGCAGCAGGAAGAAGCCGGAGCTGAACATGGCCCCGGTGCTGATGGCGAAGACGTCGAACAGGGTGAGGCTCTTCTTTAGCTTTTCGACTT
>CAZOEX010000138.1:0-6482 GCA_964578925.1 uncultured Gemmatimonadota bacterium
AGTTCATCTCCTACGCCGTGTGGTGGATTCGCCAGACGGTTCTCCAGGCGCTGGCCGAGCAGACCCGTTCGGTGCGGATCCCGCTGAACCAGAACTCCAACCTGGTGAAGCTGTCGCGCACCGAGACGGCGCTCACGCAGAAGCTCGGACGGTCGCCGACCGACCGTGAGATCGCCGAGGAAATGCAGGAGCCGGTGGAGACGGTGCGCGCGCTGCGCCGCGTCGCGTCCGCCGAGCTCAGCCTCGACGCACCGCTGGACAAGTCGGACCGCGACAGCGCCTCGTTCGGCGAGCGCTTCGCGGGCGCCGACGAGGGCGACATCGAGGTCGACGTCGAGTCCCAGGCCCGCCGGGAGTTCCTCGAGCGCATGTTCGAGACCTACCTGACCGAGCGGGAGCGGAAGATCCTGGTGCTCTACTACGGCCTGGACGACGGCGAGGAGATGACCCTCGAGCAGATCGGCGAGCTGCTCGGCGTCACGCGTGAGCGCATCCGGCAGATCCGGAACCGCGCCTTCGACAAGCTGAAGAACTCGACCGACGGACAGGCGCTGGAAGGCTTCTGGCGGGCTTCTGCCTGACCCCGACGCCCGGACGTGCTGCGCCGCAGTCGAAGGCGGCCGCGTTCAGGCGTTCGGTTCCCGCCGCGTCCCCCCGAGTCGTCGCCAGGGCGCGACGAGCAGGAAGATCAGCACGGTGAGCACCGCGCTCGCCACGCACCAGCGGCACCACGCCTCCAGGACGAAGGCCTCGACCACCGTCAGGTAGATCGAGAAAGCCAGGCCGGCCGCCGCGCCCAGCGCGATGAGCCGGCCGGCTGCTCCCTCTTCCGTACGTCCGGCCGCCATCCAGAGGGCGAGCACGAAGATGCCGGCGTACCAGGCGGTTCCCCAACCCGGGACGGGTAGACCCAGGAACACCGCGTAGTCCGACGTCTGAACCACTTCGCAGGATCCGACGCCGCACAGCAGGTCCCCGTAGAATCCCATGCCGTAGAGAAGCAGATAGGCCGAGATGAACAGGCCGACGAGCGCCAGCACGGCGACGCTGCGATAGCGGGTGATCGGTCTCATCCGCCGCCGTCGGCCGCTGCGTCCGCCGCCTCGCCATCCGCCTCGCCGCCCGCCTCGCCGCTGCCTTCGGCCGCCGCCGTTTCGACGATGCGGTCACGAAGGGCCTGGTACCCGCCCTCACGCCGCAGATTGAGTCGCCGGCCGTTCAGATAGAGCGTGGGAGTCCCGTTCACGCCGAGACTCTGCCCGTAGTTCAGGGACGACGCCACGTCCTGCAGGTGCGTACGGTCGGCGAGGCACTCCCGGTATCGATCGGTGTCCAGCCCTATCTCCTCGGCCAGTTCGATGAAGACGCCGTTCGGGTTGGACTCGCCCCTCCAGGCTTCGGTGCGCGCGTAGAGCAGATCGTGCATCTGCCAGAAGCGTCCCTGGGCCTCGGCACAGCGGGCCGCCAGGGCCGGCGGCCACGAACCCTGCCCGAGCACCGGATAGTCGTAGGTCACCCACCGAAGGATCGCGTCGTCGCCGCGCGAGAACTCGTTGCGGAGCAGCCTGCCCGTCGTGGCGTTGAAGTTCCGGCAGGCCGGACACTGGAAGTCCTCGAACTCGATGATCGTGACCGGGGCGTCCTCCGGGCCCATCGAGACGCCGGCGGCGGCGCTGGCCTCGGCCTCCATGTCCGCCGCGCTGGGCGGCAGGGTCTCGGGAGCTCCCCCGCTACCTCTCGTGGCGAGAATCAGCGCCGCGATCCCGCCGAGGGCGACGGCTCCGAGCAACAGATAGAATCCGCGGTTGCTCCTGCCGTTGGATTCCCCGGCGCTCGAATCCTGCCGGTGCGCTCCCTTGCCTCCCTGCTTCTTCGCCACGGTCGAACTCCTGAAAGCTGAATTGAACGTTTCCGAACGGTCCGTCTCGAGCCGTCGTCTCGAACCGCGAAAGCTGCCGGTCCGTCTGCGCAGGCGCTATACCACGAAGAAAAACACGAGTGCCGCGACGACGAGCAGGGTGAGAAGACCGAGGACGGCGAGCTGGACCCACTCCGGGAGTCCCTCGCGCTTCCGCGCGGCCGTCTCGACGAGCCGGGGCAGCAGCTCGGTCGACCAGGACCGCTCGATCTCCTCCACCAACTCGCGCCAGGCACCGACGTACCCCGCGTCGAGGCGCCCGAGCGTCGCGCGCCACTCGTCGGCGGCCTCGTCCACCCGCGTGTCGTCGTCGCCCGGAGGACCGTCCTCGTAGGCGCTCAGCAGCTCGACGAGGCTGTCCCCCTGGGTCTCCAGTTCCGCGAACCGCGTCCACAATCGGTCGAAGGGAGCCTGCATGCGCTCCTTCAGCTCCTCCCGGAACTCGTCGGAGACCACCGCCTCCTCGCCCCGGCTCTTCGGCGGGAGGCCGCGCTCGGCCGCCAGGCGCTCCGATTCCGAGCGATATACGTCCAGGATCCGGTCCGTCGCGGCCGCCACGGCGGCCCGGGTGTCCTCGCGCAGTCCCGCCGCATCCATGGCCTCGGCGGCCTTTCGGAGGCTGCCGGCCGTGGACGCGGCCGACTTGCGCAGGATCAACGGCCCGAGGGCGATCTCGCCCAGCTCGAGGAAGTGGGTCTCGAAGAACTCGGGATCGAGCTGCGCCCGACTGCGCAATTCCCCGGGCACGTTGGCGGCGGCGCGCCCGGCAACCTCGTGCAGCGCCCCGGCCGCCACGGAGAACTGGGGCAGTTCCGCCGGCGGCGGCGGCGACACTTCCTTGCGGCTGAACAGCTCGAGGGTCGGCCCGGAGGGCGCGCCGGGGGGCGGCTCCTTTCGGCACGTGGTCGCCAGCGCGACGATCTCTTCGGGGAAGAGGTAGCGAAGCAGTAGCCGGTCGTCGCCGCGAACCAGCTTCAGCCCCTCGCCGCCGATTTCACCCGGTCGGGCGAGCTGACGTTTCACCCCGTCGACCGGCCATTCGAAGGTGTACTGCTCTTCCCCCGAAAGCAGGTACAGGGCGCGACGGGTGGCGGCGGCCAGAAAGAGCCCGCGCAGCCGACTGCCGCCGAGCCGCCCGTCCACCGCACAGCCGGCGGCGAAGAGAACGACCTCGTGCCCGAGCTGCCGGACGAGTCGGCGACGCAGCTCCGTCTGATCCACACCCGACTCGAGCCATGTCTCGACGTCGCCCAGCGTCTGACCGCTCCCCTGGATCGCGAGGTTGGCGTGGCGGGTGAACACGAGGATCATACCCGACCTGCGGCTCACCCAGTGAATCTCCGACCATCGAACCGTGCGATCGCCCACTCGAAGGCCCGTCTCGGCGGGCGCGATCTCGACGTCACGCTGCACGCCGCCTCCCTGCACGAACACGTCGAGAGTGCGGCTCTCAACCATCGAGAAAGATCTCCAGCGCCCGTTCGGTGTCGGCGAGATCGGGCAGGACGGCATCCGGGGCGCAGGCCGCCAGATCGGATGCCGAATGGCGTCCGGTGGCGATGGCCAGCACCCGTGTTCCCCCGGCTCGGGCGCACCGAATGTCGGCGGGCGTGTCACCGATGACGACCGCGCGCGCGGGGTCGAAGCGAGTGCCGTACAGCTCGGCGGCCCGGTCGAGGGCCACCCCGGGCAGGGTGTCTCGTGCTTCCGCATCGGAGCCGTATCCACCGAAGGCGAAGTGCTCCGCGATTCCCGCGGCGGCGAGCTTGAGCCGGGCCCCCCGCTCCAGGTTGCCGGTGACCAGCCCGCAGACGAATCGGTCGTCCGCCCCGATCCGCTCGAGGAGCTCGACGACTCCCGGCAGGGGCGCCGCCCGCCCGTCCAGCTCGTCGAGCTCGCGGCCGAGCCGCTCCAGGTAGCGGGGCCAGAGCTCGCGAAAACCCCGGCCGATCGCGCTATCCGTCCAGCCGACGGCGGTGAGCAGGCCGCGAACGATCTCCGGGTCCGTGCGGCCGTGGAAGTGGAAGGTGTTCACCGGACCGGTTTCGCCGTACACCGAGGTCATGGCCGCGGTGAGGGCCTCCTTGCCGGCGCCCATCGTATCCGCCAGCGTGCCGTCGATATCGAACAGCAGGGCGATCCGCATGGTCAGCGAACCAGCCGCGGCCCGGACGCATCGGGGGGCGGTTCACCCTCGGCGCCCTCCCGACCGATCCCGCGGACGGCGTCACCGAACGCCTCGAAGAGCCGTCTGTTCACCCCGTCGTCGAGATCGATCTTTCGCTCCGGATGCCATTGCACTCCGACCGTCCACGCGGCGCCCGTCCGGCGGTACTCGACGGCTTCGACCAGGCCGTCGGGAGCGTAACCGACCGCCGTGAGATCGGACGCCAGGCGCGCGACACCCTGGTGATGGGCGGAGTTCTGCATCGTGCTCTCGGTCGTGAACACGCTGCCCAGCCGATCGGGCCGCTTCGGCCGTACGCCGTGCACCGAGGCGTCGACGTCCTTCCAGCGATCGTGGGCGATCGCGCCGTCGAAGTCGGTGGCGAGATCCTGGTGAAGCGTCCCGCCCAGGGCGACGTTCATCACCTGCATACCGCGGCAGATCGCCAGCACCGGCAGGCCCCGACGAAGCGCCGTCTCGAGCAGGCGGAACTCCATCTCGTCGCGCCGTGGCGAGATCCGCCGCGCCCCGTCCATCGGCTCACCGTAGTTCGACGGATCGACGTCTTCTCCCCCGCTGAGAAGCAACCCGCCGGCCTGGTCGAGCAGCCGGCTGTGCGTCGCCGGGTCGTCGAGGGGAGAGAGAACGAGGGGGAGGAGTCCGGCGACCCGAAGGCCGCGCAGATAGCCGCCTTCGACGACGGCCCGTTGGAGTCCGGCCTCGTTTTCCCGAGTGGGAGCCGTCACCGCGGCGAACAGTTCAACCATCGGCGGCCAACCAGCCGTTCAGCAGCGCCGGGTCGAGATTTCCCCCGGAGAGCACGGCCACGGTTTCGCCGTCGGCCGCCGCGGTCACGCGACCGGAGCGTAGCGCGGCGATCGACGCGGCCCCGCTCGGCTCGACGACCAGCCGCCGATCGTAACACCAGAGAACCGCGTCGCGGATCGAGGCATCGGTCAGCGTCACGACGTCGTCGACGAGCTCACGCACGTGCACGAAGGTGAGATCGCCGGGCCGTACGGGCTTCAGGCCGTCTGCGATCGTGTCGATCGAGGGGAGCGTCACGGGCTCACCGGCGTCGAGCGAACGCCGCATCTTGGGCGCGCCCTCGGGCTCGACCCCCACGATGCGCGTCTCCGGGAAGAGGCGTCGGACGGCCGCCGCGACCCCGGACAACAGGCCGCCCCCGCCGATCGGCACCACGACGAGCGCGAGCGGCCCGAGCGACCGGTCGCGCTCGCGCGCCGCGGTCATCTGATCCAGGATTTCGAGGCCGACGGTTCCCTGCCCGGCGATGATCGTCGGATCGTCGAAGGGAGGTACCATGACGCCGCCACCCGCGGCCACGATCTCCTCGGCCCGGGACTGCCGCTCGGTCGTGGTCGTCCCGACCTGTTCGACGCGGGCGCCCATCCGCAGAACCGCGGCACGCTTGATCTCGGGCGCGTCGGTCGGCATCACCACCGTTGCGTCGATACCGAACTCCCGGGCGCACCACGCCACGGCCTGGGCATGGTTGCCCGAAGAGTAAGTGACCACGCCGGTCGCGCGTTCTGCCTCGGAGAGGGACGAGACGAAGTTCCAGGCGCCGCGCAGCTTGAAGGCGCCCGCGTGCTGCAGCGACTCGCACTTCAACCAGACGCGTGTCCCGCCCGGACCCTCGAGCCGGGACTCGAGGCAGGGCGTGCGGACGGCTGCGCTGCCGATCCGCGACGCAGCCGCACGCACGGCGTCGAGACTGACCAACCCGGTCGACACCTCAGTCTTCGGCGCCATCTCCGGATCCGGCCGCTTCCAGCGTCTCCTCGCTCTCCTCCGCCTCACTCTCCTCTTCACCGCGCTGCCCTTCGGGCGGCCGACGCTCGAGGCCCCCTTCGTCCTCTCCATCGCCCTCGGGGTCCTCGAGGTCGCGCGCGACCCGGGCCATGTCGATCAGCTCGTCGCCGTCGTCCAGCGAGATCACCCGCACCCCCTGCGTGTTCCGTCCGATCACGCGGATCTCGGCCGCCCGCTGACGGTTGATCACCCCGTTGCGGGTCACGAGCATCAACTCGTCCTCGTCGACCACCTCGCGCGCGGCGACCACGTCGCCGGTCTTGGCGCTGAGCCGGAAGTTGATCAGGCCCTTGCCGCCGCGGCGCTGGGGACGGTACTCGGACACGTCGGTCCGCTTCCCCATGCCCCGGGAGGTCACGGTCAGCACCGAGGCCTCCTCCTGGCGCTCGACGACCATCGCCACGACCTCGTCGCCGTCCTTGAGCCGGATTCCGCGCACGCCCTGCGTGGCGCGCCCCATCTCGCGGGCATCCGCCTCGTCGAACCGGATCGCCATGCCCTTGCGGGTGACGAGCAGGATGTGGTTGCCGGGATCGATGAGCTGGACGTCGATGAGGCAGT
>CAZOEX010000139.1:0-6471 GCA_964578925.1 uncultured Gemmatimonadota bacterium
ACGACGCCGGCCGCCAGGCCGTCCGCGTCCTGCGCGGCGATCGAGACGGCGTACTCGGGATAGCCGTGCAGCCAGTTCGTCGTGCCGTCCAGCGGGTCGATGATCCAGCAGACGGGTGCGCCGGGCCCTCCCCCGGCGTGCGAATTCGCATCCCCCTCCTCGGCCAGGATCCGGTGATGCGGGAAGTCCGCCAGCAGGATCTCGACGATGCGGCGCTCGGCCTCCAGATCGACCTCGGTCACGAAGTCCGATCGGCCCTTCTCGCTCCAGCGCGACGGGTCCCGTCGCCCGACGGCGTCACGATGCACCACGGTCGCCGCGTCGGCCGCGCGCCGCGCCGTCCCGAGGAGTGATTCCGGACTGTCCGTCGGTACCGCCATGCGTGGTCTCCGTTGTTGCCCGGTTCTCGGGTCGCGGCTACCTTCCGGAGGCCTGCCGCGAAGCCCGGTTCCGGTAGTCGATCGCCAGTCGATCGCCGGTTCCGACCACCGCAACCTAACTCCGGATGACCGAGCGCAAACCCCGCATTCTGAGCGGTATCCAGCCCTCCGGGGCCCTGCATCTGGGCAACTACCTGGGCGCCGTGCAGAACTGGGTGCGGCTTCAGGACGGCTACGATTGCTTCTACTGCATCGTCGACCTGCACGCCGTGACGATCCCGTACGAGCCGCGCGAGATGCCGGGCCGGATCTTCGATCTCGCCGTCGGGCTGCTGGCGAGCGGCATCGATCCGGACCGGAGCACACTCTTCGTGCAGTCGGACGTCCCGGAGCACGCGGAGCTGCAGTGGCTGCTGAACGCGGTGACCCCGCTCGGCGAGCTGCAGCGCATGACCCAGTTCAAGGACAAGTCGGACCAGTTCGGCGCGGTCAACGCCGGACTTCTCACCTATCCGGTTCTCCAGGCGGCCGACATTCTGCTGTACCGGGCCGACCGGGTGCCCGTGGGTGGCGACCAGCAGCAGCATCTCGAGCTGACCCGCGAGGTGGCGCGACGCTGGAACGCGCGGTTCGGGGACTACCTGCCGGAGCCGCAGCCCCTGTTCACGAAGGCGCGCCGCATCCTCGGGCTCGACGGCGTGGCGAAGATGTCGAAGTCGAAGGGAAACGTGATCCCGCTGCTGGCCGAGCCCGACGAGCTGTGGGACACGGTTCGCACCGCGGTGACCGACCCGGCGAGGGTCCGGAAGGACGACCCGGGCAACCCGCACGTCTGCAACGTCTTCGCGCTGCACGGCTATATGTCGCCGCCGGAGGAGCGCGACGACATCGAGATCCTGTGCCAGACGGCCGGCATCGGCTGCGTGGAGTGCAAGCGGCGCCTCACGTCGAACCTGGCGGAGACCCTCGCCCCGATTCGCGAGCGAGCGGCGAAGCTGCGCGACGACCCGTCGCGCGTGCGTGAGATCCTGGGCGACGGCGCGGCCCGGGCCCGTCGCGTGGCCGAGGAGACGATGGCCGAAGTCCGCGCCCGCATGGGCATCGGCCGGCCGGCCTGACGTGCGAACGGACGACCGCGACATGGCACGCCACCTCGTCATCTGGATTCACTCCGACCGGTACCCGACCTGGTCGATTCCCGCAGGCACCGTGCGGCGGCTGGAGGACATCGCCGGACCCGGCTGGGAGATCCGTTCGATCGAGATCGACGCGGTCGCGTCGGGCGACGGCGTGGCCGAGGTGCCGGCGCCGGTCCTCGAGGCGATCGAGGACGTCGAGATCTATTTCGGCTTCGGCATTCCCGACGCGATCATCCGGCACGGCACGCAGCTCCGCTGGGTGCACTCGGCCGCGGCGGGCGTTCGCACCTCGCTCTCCGGTCCGCTCGGGAATTCCGACGTGCTGTTCACGAATTCGGCGGGCATCTACGGACCGCCGCTCGCGGAATGGGTGATCGGCGGCATGCTGCATTTCGCCCGTGGCTTCGACATCGTGGCGGCGACCGACGACCCCTGGCCGTACGACGCGATGGCGGCCGAGGGACATCCCCTGCGCGAACTGTCCGGCAGCCGGGTCACGGTGGTCGGCTACGGCGGCATCGGAGCCGAGATCGGTCGGCGGGCGCACGCCCTCGGCATGCGGGTCGCGGCGGTGCGGGCCCATCCCGACCGACCGACCGCCGACGAAGTCGAGCGCGTGTACGGTCCCGATGAGCTGGCCGAGGCGGTCGTGGATGCGCACTACGTGGTGCTGGCCCTTCCGGAGACGGCCGGCACCGAGCGGCTGGTGGATCGTGAGTTGCTCGCGGAGCTGCGTGCGGATTGCGTGCTGCTGAACCTGGCGCGGGGCAGCATCGTGGACGAGCCGGCGCTGATCGAAGCGCTCCGTGCCGGACGGCTCCGCGGGGCCGCGCTGGACGTCTTCGCCACCGAACCGCTTCCCGCGGACAGCCCGCTCCTGGATCTGCCGAACGTGCTGGCCACGCCGCACGCGGGGTCGGTGTCGCCCCGCTTCTGGGAGCGCCAGTCGAATCTCATGGCGGACAACCTGGCGCGCTATCTGCGCGGCGAAGAGCTGACGAACCTCGTCGACCGGCAGCGTGGCTACTGATCTCGATGGTGACGAACGGGTGTTGCTGCCGCATACTGAATGCGCGGAAGAGGGAGATGGAGTGCAGACGAGCATGAGAACGGGGAACACGGGAGCTTCGATGCAGCCGGGGGACAGCCGAACGTGAAGCTGGACGGAGTCTATCTGCCCGTCACGACGCCCTTCGGACGGGACGGCGAAGTGGACATGGACGCGCTGGCCGAGAACATCCGGTCGTGGGCGCGTCATCCGATCGGAGGCGTCCTGGTCGGCGGTTCGACCGGCGAGGCGGCGCTGCTGGAGACGGACGAGTTCCTCGCGACCGTCCGGACCGCCCGCGCGGCCCTTCCCGCGGATCGGGCGCTGCTGGCGGGTACCGGTCGCCAGTCGACGCGCGCCGCCATCGGAGCGGCCCGTGACGCCGCCGCCGCCGGAGCCGACGCCGTGCTCGTCTTCCCCCCGTTCTACTACCGTGCGCGGATGACGCCGGAAGCGCTGCGCGTGCACTTCTGGGAGATCGCGGACGCCTCGCCCGCCCCCGTGCTCCTCTACAACGTGCCGAAGTTCGTGCCCGTGGAGCTCGCGCCCGACCTGGTCGGCGAATTGATCCGGCACGGCAACGTCGTCGGCATCAAGGACTCGGCCGGCGACATGCGGAACCTGGGCGCCCTGTGTGAGATCTGCGGCGACGACGCCGCGGTGCTCGTCGGCGCCGGCACGCACCTCTATTCGGGGCTCGAGATCGGTGCGCGCGGCGGAATCATCGCCGTCGGTCTGCTCGCGGTCGAGCTGGCGACCGAGCTGTATGCCGCGTTCGGCGCGGGCCGCGCCGTAGAGGCGGGACGTCTCCAGGAGACACTCGGGCCGCTCCACCGAGCCGTAGTCGCCGGCGCCGGGGTGCCCGGGGTCAAGTACGCGCTCGACTGCCTCGGCATGCGTGGCGGACCGCCGCGGCCGCCCCTGCTGCCACCGGATGAAAGTGGACGCGCGGCGATCCGTGAGGCGCTCCACCAGGCGGGACGCCTGGAAGCCGCGGAAGCGAAGGGAGGCTGACCGTGTTCGGCGAATCATCCCGGTGTGTCGTCCTGGTCGGCGCCCAATGGGGAGACGAGGGCAAGGGGAAGATCACCGACGTGCTGGCCGAGCAGGCGACGATCGTCGCCCGCTACCAGGGCGGCGCGAATGCCGGGCACACCGTCCAGACCGGCGGCGAGGAGTTCATCCTGCACCTGATCCCGTCCGGGGCGCTCTATCCCACCGTGCGATGTCTGTTGGGCAACGGAGTCGTCGTGGACCCCTGGACGCTATGCGAGGAGATCGAGGCCCTGGAAGCCCGGGGCGTGCCGATCCGGGAGCGGCTCGGCATCTCCTGGCGCGCGCATCTCGTGATGCCCTACCACCGGCTGCTGGACGGTGCGAAGGAGGCGAGTCGGGGCGGTGGCGAGATCGGTACGACGCGGCGTGGCATCGGGCCGGCGTACCGCGACAAGGTGGCACGGTCGGGCCTTCGCGTCTGCGACCTGAAAGACCTCGGCGCCGCCCGTGCGATCGTCGAGGAGCGCTGCGCCGACGCGAACGCACGGCTCGAGGCCTTCGGCGCCGACGACCGCGTCGACGCCACGGAGACGATGGACCGGCTCGAGGCGGCGGCCGACGACCTCCTACGGATGGCGACGGACACCGGAGACGAGATCCGTTCCGGGCTGGCCGCCGACGGCCGCGTGCTTCTCGAGGGCGCCCAGGGATCGCTCCTGGACGTCGACCACGGCACGTATCCCTACGTCACCTCTTCCAACACGACGGCGGGAGGCGCGGCGGTCGGCGTCGGCATCGGCCCCACCGTCATCGACGAGGTGCTCGGGGTCGTGAAGGCGTACACGACCCGCGTCGGCAACGGGCCCCTGCCCACGGAGCTCGAAGGAGAGGCCGCCGAACATCTGCGCACCCTCGGGGGCGAATTCGGCGCCACGACGGGCCGCCCCCGCCGGCCCGGGTGGTTCGACGGGGCCGTCGTCCGCCACGCGGCCGCGGTCAACGGCCTGACGGCGCTCGCGGTCACCAAGCTCGACGTCCTCGACACCTTCCCGGAGATCGAGTTGGGCGTCGGCTACGAGCTCGACGGAGTCGAACAGGAAGGCTTCCCGCCGCGTACCGACGACCTCGAGCGGGCGCGGCCCCTGTACGCGACGCTCGGCGGCTGGCAGACCTCCACGCAGGACTGCCGCGCCTGGGACGATCTTCCGGCCGCCGCTCGGGCGTACCTCGAGCGCGTTCAGACCATCTCCGGCGTGCCGATCCGCTATGTCAGCGTCGGATCTTCCCGCAGCCAGATCGTGGCTGTTCCAGACTAGCCGCCTGTTGAAGAGCCGGGGCAGGTCCCGGAGCGTTGCCTGAAGCGGTTCTCCATTCTATAATAAACGGCTCTTTGACACGGGCATCCGGGCGGGGCCGCGTAGCGGCGTGCCCGGCGGACGCGAACTGCCTGCGGGCGTCGCGTCTTTTGTTTGATGGAGTCGGGAATGTTCGAACAGCTGGGTGAAAGACTCGACGGGGTGTTCGGCCGGCTGAAGAGCCGCGGCGTCCTGACCGAGCCCATGCTGCGCGAGGGTCTCCGCGAGGTGCGCCGGGCGCTTCTCGAAGCGGACGTCAACTATCGCGTCGCGAAGGACTTCCTGGCGCGTGTCGAGGAGCGGGCGCTCGGCGAAGAGGTGCTGGAGTCGATCCGACCCGGCGACCAGGTCGTCAAGATCGTGCATGACGAGCTGGTCGAGGTGCTGGGCGGCGCCGGCGGAGCCGAGCTGGAGACGGCCACCGTGCCGCCGACCGTGATCATGCTGGTCGGCCTGCAGGGCTCGGGAAAGACGACGAGCGCCGCGAAGCTCGCCCGGCGACTGTCGAAGGCGGGGAAGCGCCCGACGCTCGTCGCCTGCGATCCGTACCGGCCGGCGGCCGGAGAGCAACTCGTGACGCTGGCCGAGTCGATCGACGTCCCGTGCGTGCACGAGCCGGACGCGAAGGAAATCGTCTCGCTGGCGGAACGGGCGATCGACGGCGCGCGGCGCGAGGGCCGGACCCACGTGCTGCTCGACACCGCGGGCCGCCTGCAGGCGGACGAGGAGCTGATGCGCGAGATCGCCGACCTGAAGGTGGCGACGGACGCGCACGAAGTGCTCTTCGTAGCCGACGGGATGACCGGCCAGGAAGCCGTGCGCATCGCCGACGGCTTCCACGAGGCGGTCGGCATCGACGGCGTCGTGCTGACGAAGATGGACGGCGACGCCCGCGGAGGCGCCGCTCTCTCGATTCACGGCGTGCTCGGCGTACCGGTGAAGTTCGTCGGCACGGGCGAGCGCGTGGAGGACCTGACCGTCTTCGACGCGGAGCGAATGGCGGGCCGCATCCTCCAGATGGGGGACATCGTCGGGCTGGTCGAAAAGGCCCAGCAGACGATCGATCCGGCCGCCACCGAGCGGCTCGAAAAGAAGGTGATGGGGGAGGGACGATTCGACCTCGAGGACTTCCTCGCGGCGGTCTCCCAGATCCAGAAGATGGGTCCGCTCGAGAACATGCTGAAGATGATCCCCGGCGTGAAGCCGAAGATGCTCGAGGGGGTCGACGTGGATCCGAAGCGGATCCGCCACATGGAGGCCATCGTGCTCTCCATGACGCCGGAGGAGCGGCAGCGACCGGAGATCCTGAACGGGTCGCGCCGCGCTCGCATCGCGCGGGGAGCGGGCCGGCCGGTGTCGGAAGTGAACCGACTGCTCAAGCAGTTCAAGGAAATGCGCAAGATGATGAAGCGGATGGGCAAGCTCGCGCCCCGGCTCGCGGCCGGCGGTGGACTCGGCTCGCTGCTTCGATAACAGGGGAACCGAATGCCAACGATGATTCGACTGCAGCGGGTGGGCCGGAAAAAGCAGGCCTCGTTCCGCATCGTGGTGAC
>CAZOEX010000140.1:0-6443 GCA_964578925.1 uncultured Gemmatimonadota bacterium
CAACCCGGAGGAACAGATGGCCCGATCCGTGAACCGCGTCATCCTCGTCGGCAACGTGGGCTCCGATCCCGACGTGCGGCAGACCGCCGCGGGGACGCCCGTGGCGCACGTGTCGCTGGCGACCAACCGACGCTTTCGTCGGAACGGCGAGCTGCAGGAGCGCACCGACTGGCATCGGCTGACCTTCTGGGCTGGCGCGGCGGAGACCGTCGAGACGTACCTGAAGCGCGGCGCCAGACTGTATGTCGAAGGACGCCTGGAATACGGCTCGTACGAGCGCGATGGCCAGTCGGTGCCGACGACCGACGTGATCGTCCAGGAGTTCGTCTTCCTGGACCCGGCCTTGAACGCGGGCACCGAACGCACGCCCGGCGAGCTCGAACTGACCGAGATCGAGGAGGAGGTCCTGCCCGTCTGACGGCGTTGCCCGTGCTGATCAGTCCGTTCTAGGTTGGATTCCGTCCCGGACCAGGGAGCGTCGATGGGAGCGGAACCGCCCGCCCGGCGGAACGACACCTCGAAAGCAGACGGAGAGAGCGTCGCCACGGAGGAGCGGCCAGAGCCATTACCTCTGGGCGACGCGTCGGCGTGTCGCGTGCTCGTCACGGGTGGAGAGGGATTCCTGGGCAGTCATCTCATCCCGCGACTTCGCTCGCGCGGACACCTCGTGCGGGCGACTTACCACGATCCCGACGGCCCCGGCCGCCGCGCGGCCCCCGGTGTAGACTGGCGACGTGTGGACGTCTGCGTGGAGGCGGAGACGACGGGCCTCGCCGAAGAGTGCGACGTGGTCGTGCACCTGGCGGGCCTCTTCACCGCGACCGACGCGATGACCCTGGCGCGCGTCCACGGTACCGGCACCCGGCACCTGGTCTGGGAGGCCGAGCGCGCCGGAGCGAAGCGCTTCGTGTATGTGAGCGTACTCGGCGCGCGCCCGGGCGACCCGGACTACCTGGGCACGAAGTTCGACGCGGAAACCGCGGTCGTCTCCGCCGCGATCCCGTCCGTCGTGCTCCGCCCGTCGATCATCTACGGACCGGGCGATCGCTTCACGTCGAGTATCGTGGCGATGCTGCGGCGGATGCCGGTCTTCCCGCTGCCCGGCGGCGGACGGTTCCGTTTGCAGCCCCTGGCCGTCGAAGACATGGTCGACGCATTGAGTCAGTGCGTCGAGCGCGACGACCTCGACGGACGAGAGTTCGACCTGGCCGGCCCGGAGCCCCTGACATTTCGCGAGATCGTCGAGACCGTGTCGGAGCTCTCGGGGATCCGACGGCCTTTCCTCCCGTTGCCCGCGCGCCCGATGCTGGGCATGATCCGGCTGGCCCATCGGGCGGGGCTTTCGGCACCGTTCTCGTCGGAGCAGCTTGCCCTGTTCGCCACGGGAAGCGTGCTCAGTTGGAAGGAGAATCCGTTGCCCAGAGTGTTTCGAGTGAAGCCGTTGCCGTTCCGCGACGCGCTGGCGGACTACATGGAGTCCGGATGAGCGGTCCCGACGGCGAATCCGCCCGTCCCGCGGGGCCCGACGATGCGCGGGATCCCGGCTTCCTCACCGTATCGAACCTGCTCTCGCTCTCGCGGATCCCGATGGGCGTCACCTTCCTGGCGATCGAGGATGCGTTACTCCTGGCGGTCGTCCTCGCGGTGGGGGCCCTGACCGACCTGCTCGACGGCTTCATCGCGCGCATCACGAATACCCGGACCGAGATCGGCGCCCTGCTGGACCCCTTCTGCGACAGGGTGTTCGTCTTCCTCGCCCTCGTCTCGTTCCTGCCGACGGGCACCATCGACTGGGCGGGCTTCGTGATCCTCGTCCTGCGCGACATCTTCACGGGCGGAGTGTTCATCGTGACGAAGCTGGTGGGGGAGAAGATGCCCTTCCACTCGCGGCTGGGCGGCCGCGTCACGACCACGCTGCAGGTCGTCGCGCTCTTCACCCTGATTCTCGCGCCGGCGTACGTGAAGCTCCCGATCTTCCTCGTCGGCATTTCGTCCGTCTACGCGATCATCGACTACGGGATGACCGGCCTCCACGGCGGTCACTCCTCGGCGGGCTCGTCGCCTTCCGCCTCCGCCTCGGAGGCCGCGCCGGCCTGACCGGTCTCTTCCGCCGCCGCCCCGGTCTGGGCGCCCTGGCCGGCGCCCACGCCTTCGGTCACCATGACGGGCGCGTCCGGATAGAGCATCGCGTGGCCGCCCGTCACCACGCGGTCGCCCGCCGACAGTCCGCCGCGCACCTCGACGTATCCTGGTCGCCGCACGCCCAGCTCGACCTCGACACGCTTCGCCGTGTTCTCGGGCGTGATCGCCCAGACGTAGTTCGTGCCGCCGAGCGGAAGGATGGCCTCCTCGGGGATCACCACCGCGTTCGGCCGCACACGGGTGGCCAGCCGCGCCTCGACGAACATGCCGGGCCGGAGTAACCGTTCCGGGTTCTCGACCACGGCCTTCACGGTGATGGTTCGGCCGGGAAGCTGGACCTGCGGATCGACGAAATCAACCGTGCCGGTGAACTCCCGGCCGGAGATCGCCGCGACGTTGAACGCGACCGTCTGGCCCTCCGCCAGTTCCTGGGAGTACCGCTCGGGCACCTCGAAGCTCGCCCGCTGCGGATCGACGGTCTGAAGCGTCGTGAGCCGTGTCGCGGACGTCACGTAGTCGCCGAGGCTGACGAGCCGCTCGCCGACGACGCCGGTGAAGGGTGCCCGCACCACGGTGCGCTCGAGGCGCGTCCGCTGCAATTCGAGCTGCGCCCGGGTGCTGCGCGCGGTCGCCTCGGCCTCCTCCAGGTCGGCCGCCGACGAAGCGTTCCGCTCGAGAAGCTCGCGCGTGCGGGCCAGCGCCTGTTCCGCGAGATCCCGCTCCGCCTCGAGCCGGTTCACCTCGGCCTGGAGCTCGGCGTCGTCCACCTTGAACAGGGGAGTGCCGCGCCGGACCTCGGTCCCCTCGCGCGCCAGGATCCGCACCAGGCGGCCGGAGACCTCAGGCTGCAGCTCGATCGACTGGATCGCCTCGATCTCGCCCGTCGCTCGGATCTCCTCGATGACCGTATCGGTGACGGCTTCACCGGCGCGCACGGGCATCGGCTGAGGTCCGCCGTTCGCGGTCGCGGCGCCTCCGTCTCCGCCGCAACCGACAACCAGGAGCAGCCCGGCCAGCAGCGTGAAAGTCGTGCCATGCCACCCGATATTCCGTGTATTCCCCATCGTTATCCTCAATTGCATTCCGTCAATTCAGCCGGCGGCCCAGGATCGCCTCTACCCCGGCCTTCGCGAGGCGAGTCGCCTGCCGCGCCTGCACGAGGTCGGCCTCGGCCTGTGCCAGGTCGACCTGCGCCGTGATGAGATCGATGATCGTCGTGGCGCCGGTCCGGTAGCGCTCGGTCTGGACCCGCAGGTTCTCGCGGGCCACCTGGACGCCCCGCCGTGCAAGGTCGGTGCTCGCTCGTGCCGTCGTGAAGGCTTCGTAGGCCTCGGTGA
Organism: uncultured Gemmatimonadota bacterium; assembly: GCA_964578925.1. Classification (GTDB taxonomy): domain Bacteria; phylum Gemmatimonadota; class Gemmatimonadetes; order Palauibacterales; family Palauibacteraceae; genus JARFPW01. The sequence goes on from CAZOEX010000140.1 coordinate 3,480, forward strand.
TATCCCGGATCGCCGTCCGCTCCGCGTCGGCGGCTGCCGCGTCGGCAACGCGTCGCGCCGTGCTCGCCCGGTAGACGCGCAGCTCGCGGGTCCCGCCGTCGAAGATCGGGTAGCTGAGCGAAACGCCGAAGCTGGTGCGATTCGTCGCGTCGGGGATCAGATCGTCGTCGAAGCCGGACCACTGGCCAAATAGCGAGATGGTCGGCAGGTACGACGCCCGTTCCGCCTTGAACGCGGCGGTCGCGAGACGTTGCTGCGAGCGCGCCACGAGCAGGGAGGGGCTGCCCTCGAGGGCCTCGGAGACCGCCTGCTCGCGGCTGATCGGAAGGCCGGGCACCGTCTCTACGTCCAGGGACGCCGCGTCGACCGGGCCCGCGCGTCCCACGCGGCGGCCCAGCTCGATACGTGCCACGGTGAGCGCGGAGTTCTGGCGCAGCAGCTCGACCTCGGCGCGCGTCAGCTCCAGCAGCACCTGCAGGGAATCGGTTTGCACCGCGGCGCCCGAGAGCACGCGAGCCCGCGCGACCTCGAGCTGCTCGTTCGCCCGGCGGACGCGTTCTTCCGCGACGACCAGGAGCTGCCGCTGCGCGAGCACGTCGTAGAACGCCGCCTCCGTCGCGAGCGCCGTCTGGTAGCGGGCCTGCAGCTCGGTGGCTTCGGCCTCGTCGACGGCCGCCGCGGAACGGCTCAGCTCGTGGAACTTCGCCCCGCCCCGGAGGACGTCGTAGGAGCCCGAGAGCGTATACTGCGAGAGCTTATCGGTCAGATCGTTCGTGCCGATGTTGAACGACTCCGGGTCGAACTTGGACCACGACCACTGGAAGTTGATCGACGGCAACAGGAAGGCCGACCAGGCACTCCGGCGGACCCAGGCGGCGTCGCCGATCCCCCGGAGGGCATCCACGTAGCTCGGATCGACCCGGGCCGCGGCGTCGAGCGCCTCGTCGAGGGTGATCTCGGGGATCGTGTCGGCGGCCGCCCGGGCATCGGCGACGGCACCGGCGCCGGCGACCGCGTCGAGGGAGGTCGCGGCGTCCGGCGCGGACACGGGGGCGGCCGCCGCCTGGAGCGCGATGAGGATTGCAGGGATCACTGGCCCTCCGCGGTGGCCGGGGCGAGCGCCTCGCTACGTCCGAACAGCCGCTCCCTTGCCGCGTCGAGCAGGATGTAGGCGACGGGCACCAGGAAGAGGGTCAGGGCGGTCGAGAAGACCATGCCGCCGACGATCGCGAACCCGAGCGGACGCCGGCTCGCGGCCCCGGCGCCGATGCCGAGCGCGATGGGCAGCATCGCGACGATCGTGGCGACCGAGGTCATCAGGATGGGGCGCAGCCGAATTCGACCGGCCTCGAGCACCGCGTCCACGGTCGCCATCCCCTTGGCCTTCCCCTGGTTCGCGTATTCCACCAGAAGGATCGAGTTCTTCGTCACGAGTCCCACGAGCAGGATCATCCCGATCTGGCTGAACAGGTTGAGCGTCGATCCGGTGATGACGAGAGTGCCGAGCGCTCCCGTGACGGCGAGCGGCACCGAGAGCAGCACGGTGAAAGGGTGGACGAGGGACTCGAACTGTGCCGCCAGCACCATGAAGACGAAGATCAGCGCGCCGATGAAGGCGAGAATCAGGGTGTTGCTGCCTTCCTCGAGCTCGCGCGACTCGCCGGCCAGCGCGATCGAGCTTCCCCGGGGCAGAACTTCGTCGGCCACGGCCTCGAGCGAATCGAGCGCGGCGCCGAGGGTGAGCTCGGGACCGAGCCCCCCGCTCAGGGTGAACGACCGCACGCGGTCGAAGTGGTTGAGGCTCGCGGGTCCGACCGTCTCGTCGATGTTCGCCACGGCGTCGAGCTGCACGGGCGTGCCGTCACGGCCTCGTACGTAGAGGTTCGTCATGTCCGCGGGGGTCTCGCGGTCGGTCTCTTCGAGCTGGAGCACGACGTAGTAGAGCTTGCTCTCCCGGGTGAAGGTGCCGACCCGGCGCCCGCCCAGCATCGTCTGCAGCGTGTTGGAGACGTCGGCCACGGCGACCCCGAGGTCTTCGGCGCGGTCGCGCTCGTAGGACACCGTCAGCTCGGGCTTGTTGATCTTCAGGTTGGTGTCGACGTTCACCAGCCCGGGGATCTGGCGCGCCCGGTTGATCATGCGCTCCATGCCGACCGTCAGGGAGTCGAAGTTCGGGTTGCGGACGACGAAGTTCACCGGGCTGCCGAAGCCGATGGCCGGCGGAATCTGGGCGAACGCCATGACCCCGGGGATGCCGAAGAGCTGGCCGCGGACCTGACCGACGATGTCCTGGATGTCGCCTTCCCGCTCGTCCTGGTCTTCGAGGCGCACGAACATGATGCCCTGGTTCACGTTGACGAAGCCGCCGACGATACTGAACAGATGCTGGACCCCTTCGGTGTTGAGCACGATCTCCTCGGCGCGCTGCTGGTGGGCGACCGTGTAGTCGATCGATGCGCCCTCGGGCGCCTGGGTGAACACGGTGAAGAAGCCGCGGTCCTCCGTCGGGATGAACTCCCGCTCGAGCATCTGGTAGGCGCCTCCCGCCGCGAGGATCACGACGATCGCCCCTCCGACCACGGCCAGTCGGTGCTCCACCGCTTTGCGGAGGAGGCGCTTGTAGCCGTCGGAGATCGCGGTGAACCCGCGCTCGAACACGTTGAACAACCGTCCGTGGGACTCGGGCACCCGGAGCACCTTCGAGCAGACCATCGGAGTGAGGGTCAGCGCGATGAAGCTGCTGATCACCACCGAACCCGCCAGGGCGATCGCGAACTCGTTGAACAGCCGTCCCGCGGTGCCCTGCAGCCAGGCGAGGGGCAGGAAGACGGCGACGAGGGACAGCGTGGTCGCGATCACGGCGGTGACGATCTCACGCGTCCCGTTCTTGGCCGCGGTCACCGGGTCTTCGCCCATCTCCTCCTGGTGGCGATACGCGTTCTCCATCACGATGATCGCGTCGTC
>CAZOEX010000141.1:0-6379 GCA_964578925.1 uncultured Gemmatimonadota bacterium
GGAGGTGATCCGGGCCGGGCTGCGATGCATCCAGGGCAAGGGCGTCGTCAACTCCCTGTCGCTCAAGGACGGCGAGGAGGAGTTCCTGGCCCGGGCCCGCGAGGTCCGGAAATACGGGGCCGCCGTGATCGTGATGGCGTTCGACGAGGAGGGCCAGGCCGAGACGGCGGACCGGAAGTTCCAGATCTGCGCCCGGGCCTACCACCTGCTCACCGAGGAGGTCGGCTTCCCGGCCCGCGACATCATCTTCGACGCGAACGTCTTCGCGGTGGGGACGGGGATTCCGGAGCACGCGGAGTACGGGAACGCGTTCGTCGAGGCGGTCGAGCGCATCGAGGCGGAGCTGCCCGGGGTCTCGACGAGCGGCGGGATCAGCAACGTCTCGTTCTCGTTCCGCGGCAACCCGGGCCTGCGCGAGGCGATGCACGCGGCCTTCCTCTACCGGGCGATCCAGGCCGGCCTCGACATGGCGATCGTCAACGCGGGACGCCTCCCGATCTACGACGACATCGACCCCGAGGTGCGCGAGGCAATCGAGGACGTGCTGTGGAACCGGGGGGACACGGCGGCGGCCACGGAGCGGCTCACCGAGCTGGCGGCGGGGGTCGAGTCGACTGCCACCGGGGGCGAAGCCGACACCGCCTGGCGCGAGTGGAGCGTGGAGAAACGTCTCGAGCACTCGCTCGTCGAAGGCATTCTCGACCACATCGACGACGACGTCGAGGAGGCCCGTCAGCAGGCGGAGCTGGCGCTGGAGGTCATCGAAGGTCCGTTGATGGACGGTATGTCGCGGGTCGGCGACCTGTTCGGCAGCGGGCGCATGTTCCTCCCTCAAGTGGTGAAGAGCGCTCGCGTGATGAAGCGCGCCGTGGCCCATCTCGTCCCGTACATGGAGGCGGAGCGCGAGGCCGGGGCCCGCACGGCGACTGCCAAGGGCAAGGTGCTCCTGGCGACCGTGAAGGGCGACGTGCACGACATCGGCAAGAACATCGTCGGCGTGGTCCTGCGGTGTAACGGCTACGAGGTGATCGACCTGGGTGTGATGGTTCCGGCGGACCGGATCCTCGACACGGCTGCCGAGGAAGAGGTGGACGTCATCGGGCTCAGCGGGCTCATCACGCCGTCGCTCGACCAGATGGTGGGGGTCGCGACGGAGATGGAGCGGCGGGGACTCGGCCTGCCCCTGCTCATCGGGGGCGCGACGACGTCGCGCACGCACACGGCCGTCAAGATCGACGGCACATACTCGGGCCCCGTCGTGCACGTGACCGACGCCTCGCGCGCCGTCGGCGTCGTCGGACGCCTGCTCTCCTCGCCCGAGAAGCGCGCGGCGCTGGCCGGCGAGATCAGGGCGGAGTACGACGGGGTGCGCGAGCACCACGCCGACCGGATGGCCGGACGGACGCTCCTGTCGCTCGAGGCGGCGCGGGCCAACCGGTGGCGCCCGGCCGATTCGGCCGTTCGCCCGGCCGCGCCGCGGAAACCCGGCATCCACGTCTTCGATCCGTATCCCCTCGAGCCCCTGCTCGACTACATCGACTGGACGCCTTTCTTCCACACGTGGGAGATCCGGGGCCGCTACCCGTCGGTGCTGGACGATGCGGAGAAGGGGGAGGCGGCGCGTCAGCTCCTCGGGGACGCGCGGGAGCTGCTGCGGCGGATCGTGGACGAGGATCTGCTGCGCGCCCGCGCCACGGTCGGGCTCTTCCCGGCGGCGGCCCGCGGAGACGACGTGCTGCTGTACGATCCGGACGCCGACGATGGCGCCGGCCCCGATGACGCGCTCCTCGCCTCCGTGCCGCATCTCCGGCAGCAGACCGAGCGCACGGACCGGCCGAACCTCTGCCTGTCGGACTTCGTGGCGGCGGCCGGCCCCGAAGGCGGGCCGGCGGACTGGGCCGGTGCCTTCACCGTGACGGCGGGCATCGGGCTCGAGGAGCTGGTCGCCCGGTTCGAGGCGGAAGGCGACGACTACCGCAGCCTGCTCGCCAAGTCGCTGGCAGACCGGCTGGCCGAGGCGGCGGCGGAGCGCCTGCACGAGCAGGTGCGGACCGAGCTCTGGGGCTACGCGGCGGGCGAGGATCTCACCAACGCGCAGCTCATCGCGGAAGAGTATACCGGCATCCGCCCGGCGCCGGGGTATCCCGCCTGCCCCGACCACAGCCAGAAGACGATCCTGCTGGAGCTGCTGGGCGGAGAGGAGGCCACGGGCGTCCGGCTGACGGAGTCCTACGCGATGTGGCCGGCGGCGTCGGTCAGCGGCTGGTACTTCGGGCACCCCGAGGCGTCGTACTTCGGACTCGGCCGCATCGGGCGCGACCAGGTCGAAGACTACGCCCGGCGCTCCGGCATCGACCGCCACGAGGCCGAGCGGCGCCTGTCGCCGAACCTGGCCTACGAGCCGGACGCGTCCGGCGCCCCGGAGGACCCGGAGCAGTCCGCGTCCGTGGAGGACGTGGAGGGCGTGGCGTGAACAGGAAGGTGGAGGGGGCGGCGTGAGCGGATCCGAACGGCTACGGGAGATGATCGGCGACGGTCGGATTCACCTGATGGACGGAGCCGTCGGAACGGAACTCTATAAGCGCGGCGTATTCGTGAACGTCTGCTACGACGAACTCAACCTCACCGAGCCCGATCTCGTGCTCTCCGTCCACGCGGACTACATCCGGGCGGGCTCGGAGCTGATCGAGACGAACACGTTCGGGGCCAACCCCGTGAAGCTCTCCTCGTTCGGGCTGGAAGACCGTACGGAGGAGATCAACGAGACGGCCGCCGGCCTCGCCGTGCGGGCCGCGAACGGCCGCGCGCTGGTACTCGGCTCCATCGGGCCGCTCGGCATTCGGATCGAGCCCTGGGGACCGACATCCACGGACGAAGCGACCGACTTCTTCGCCCGCCAGGCTGCGGGACTGGCGGAGGGCGGCGTCGCCGGTTTCATCCTCGAAACCTTCGCCGATCTGGCCGAGCTCGAGGCCGCACTGGCAGCCGTTCGTCGCGTGGCGCACGATCTTCCCGCCTTTGCGCAGATGTCCTTCGGCGAGGAAGGAACGAGCGCGTACGGGACGACGGTCGAACAGATGGTACGAACCCTGGTGGAGACCGACGCCGACGTGCTGGGGCTCAATTGCTCGGTCGGCCCCTCGGCCACGCTCGACGCCGCCGAGCGGCTCGTGGCCGTCGCGGATCGCCCCGTGTCGGCGCTGCCGAACGCCGGACTTCCGCGTACGGTGGCGGACCGGAAGATCTACATGGCCAGTCCCGAATACGTGGCCCGCTACGCGCGACGGATGGCGGACGCGGGCGTCCGGTTCCTCGGAGGGTGCTGCGGAACGACGGCGGAGCACATCCGGCACATGGCGGGGCATCTGGAGACTGTAGGAGTCCTCGATCGGATCGGGGCCGGGTCCGCGAGGGGCGCGGACTCCGATCACGCCGGGGACCCGGATCGCGCCACGCCAGGAAGCCCCGGCTCGCGGGTGGCGGGCGTATCGGGCGCCGCGACCGGCGACGAGATCGATCCGGACTCCCTCCCGAGCGACCACACGACTCGCAGCGCTCCGGTCGCGCTCGGCGAGCGCTCGGAGCTCGGCAGGCGGCTGGCCGCGGGCGAGTTCGTTCGCGGCGTCGAGCTTCTGCCACCCCGGGGCTGGGACGCGTCGGGCCTGGCGACGGCCGCGCGGCGGGCGCGGGAGACCGGTTTCACGACGGTTCATCTGCTGGACAGCTCGGCCCGCCACAGCCGGATGGCGTCGCTCGCCGCCGCGATCGTGGTCGAGCGTGAGGCGGGAATCGAGACCGTACCGCACTACACCTGCCGGGATCGCAACATGCTCGGCATGGTCGGCGACCTGCTGGGGGCGGCCTCGGCGGGCCTGCGGAACCTGCTGGTGATCACCGGAGACCCACCGCGCAGCGGCCCCTACGACATGGGCGGCGTCTACGACATCGACAGCATCGGCCTGACGAACGTGGTCCACGAGCTGAACGCCGGGCGCGACCCCGGTGGCGAGCCGATCGGGCGGCCCACTCGCTTCGTGACGGGCGTCGGACTGAACCCCAGCGCCGTCGACCCCGAGACGGAGATCCGCCGGTTCATGTGGAAGGCGGACGCGGGCGCCGACTTCGCCGTGACCCAGCCCATCTACGACCCGGACGCGTTCTGTCGGTTCCTAGAGCGGATCGAGCGCTACGAGGTCCCGATTCTCGCCGGACTGCTGCCACCCCTGTCGCTGCGCAACGCGGAGTACCTCGCCAACGAGGTGCCGGGCCTGGCCGTCCCGCGCCGGGTGCTCGACCGCATGCATCGGGCGGCCGAGCGCGGACCGAAGGCGGAGGCCGACGAGGGCGTCGCGATCGCCGCAGAAGTATACGCGGCGATCTGCGATCGGGTGGCCGGCGTCGTGGTCAGCTGCCCGCAGAATCGGGTCGAGCGCGCCGAACGGGTGCTCGGCGGATGAGCCGAAAGCTCGTCCCCGCGGGTCGGGCCGCTCGTCCTCCACCCTTGCGGCCGCGTGGCACCAGAGGCTAGACCTTCCGCGTGACCCGTGACCTCACCCGCACACTCGACCGCGCCCGCTGGCCGCTGCGGATCGCCTATCTCGCGATCCTGCTGCTCGCCACCCTGGCGGATCTCGAACCCGTGCTCGACGCCGGCGCCGCAGCGGCACGGGCGAGCGGCGCATTCGAGGTCGACCTCACTCCGAAGGCCCTGGTCGACGTGGCCCGCAACCTGGCGCTCTTCGCGGGCTGGGGGCTGATCTGGATGGCGACCGCGCCGGCGGGCCGAACCCTGCGCTCGTTCTCCCTCGCGGTCGGAACGGGAATCGCGATCAGCGTCGGGGTCGAGGTGGCCCAACTCTTCTCCGACGTCCGGAACGCCTCGCCGCTCGACGTGCTCGCCAACGGAGGCGGCGCCCTCGTCGGCGCGACGACCGTCGTCGTTCTCGTCCGACGTCTCTCTCGCTACCGGACGGCGCGTTCGTTCGTCGGGCTCCCCGCCGCCCTGTTCGCGGGCAGCTACGGCCTCGCGGTTCTCGGCGAAGCGCTCATCCCGCTGCTGCGGCAGCACCATCTCGGGGTGTGGGGACACCCGCTGACTCGCCTTCGCGCGGCGCTCCGGGAGTTCGACCCCGCCTCGTTCGCCGTGCTGCCCCTCAGCGAGGTCGTGCTCTTCGCGCCCGCCGCATTCTTTCTCGTCGCCGCGCTGCGCGAGGCGGGGTACGGCTATCGGCGAGCAGGCTGGATCGCGGCATTCGTCAGCTCCGCTCTCGTCGTCGCGGCCGAGATCGCCCGGGGCGCCGTCTCGCTCGCCATCGACGGCGGACCGATCCTCGTTCACGTGGCGGCCCTCGCCGCCGGCGCGGCGGCGGGCGCGCTGCTCCTTCCGAAGGTCGCGAAGCACCTGAGAGGCGCCGAGCGTCCGCAGCTGCTCTTCGCCGTGTACTCGGGTCTCGTGGCCCTCTGGTTCCTCCGGCCGTACATGCCGGAAACCCGGCCCTCCGCATGGCTGGCCGAGCTCTCCGGTGACTGGTGGATGCCGATGACGTTCGCCGCCGCCCGCATGGATCTGTTCAGCGTGCTCGACGTGACGACCGTGTTCTTCCTCTTCCTGCCACTGGGCGGGCTGCTCGCGGTGTGGCCGCTACGGCGCACGGGCGGATGGAGCGGGATCGCTCCGGCGCTCGTACTCGCCCTATGCGTCGAGGTTGCGCAGCTCTTCGTGATCGGCCGAACCCTGGCGCTGGCCGACATGCTGATCGCGGCGGCCGCCGCGTGGAGCGGATGGGTCGTCGTGCGACGATCGGGCTTCCCGGTTCGCGGCGAGATGGCACCCGAGCGGTCGCGCTGACGGCTCAGGCCAGGGCGTCCACGGCCTGCAGCACCGCGTCCAGCCGCTCCGCCGCCTTCCGGGCCCCCAGGTTGCAAACGTAGACGTTGCACGCGCCCGCTTCGCGCAGCGCCACGATGCTCCTGGCGCAGACCTCCTCGGGCGTCGCGCCCTCCTCGAACTCCCGCGCGATGGCCTCCGCCGGAACGTGAAAGTGCCGCGCCAGGCGCTCCAGCGACGCCCGCTTGCCGTTCCGGTAGTAGAAGACACCCCACGCGGCCGGCAGGTCGATGCCGCGCCGCGTGGCCTCCTCCTGCCAGGCCTCGATTGCCGGCCGGTCGTGGTGCGACACGACCTGGGTCAGGTAATAGTCGGCGCAGAAACCGGAATCGGCAACGTATCCGGCCTGCGTCTCCGGATCCCGGTGCGGATTGACCCAACCGCCCAGGACCATGTCGGGACGCCGCTCCCGGAGCCGCTGGCGCAGGAGGTACGAATGGGGCAGGCACCGCTGGACGCCGTCCGCCGTATCTCCCCCCACGACCGTGAGCG
>CAZOEX010000142.1:0-6347 GCA_964578925.1 uncultured Gemmatimonadota bacterium
GACGGGCCCCTTCGGGCGCGTCGCAGGCCGCGGCGAAGAGGACGAGGGCGAGGACTGTGGTCGGGATGCGGGTCATGGTGGCCTCCGGGCGAAAAGGGACCGGTCGTTCGCTCGCCCCACTTGACTACACGGATCGTGCCCGGGGCCCTGGTTGCCGTCAATTTACTGTTTGACAGAAGGTTACGGGTCATTCGCCGCCGCCGCACACGGCCGCTGTCGGAACGATCCGTTCCACCTGGATGCCGTGTGTCGGAACGATCTGTTCCACCTGCACCTGCGCTACTCCCCGGCGGTGTGGGCCCCGTGCTCTTCGGCCCCGCGGCTCTCGGCCTTCCCGAGTCCCGCTGCTCCGGAGCGGGCTTGCTCCGAGAAAGCTCCCCCCTCCCGCGGCAGCCGAACCTCCACCGTGGTGCCCTCCCCCGGCGCGCTCCGGACGTCGATCGTCCCCCCGTGGGCGGTGACGATCCGTCGGGCTACGGCCAGGCCCAGCCCGGTTCCGCCCGGCCGGGTGGTGAAGAAGGGCTCGAAGATCCGCTCCCGCTCCTCCTCCGGAATCCCCCGGCCGTCGTCCCGCACCGTGACCGTCGCCTCGGCTCCGTCGACCGATACGGCCACCGAGACCTCGCCGCCCGTCTCGACCGCGTCGGCGGCGTTCAGCAGCAGGTTCAGGAAGACCTGCTCCAGGGCGTCGGGGTCCCCGACCATCGCGAGCGGCCCGGTGTCCCCGGCGGCCCGGAGGCGCGTGCCACGCTCCTCGAGGGCGGGGCGTGCCCGGCGGGCCGCCGCCCGAAGGGGCTCCCGCAGGTCCATGGGCCTCGGCTCGACCCGGCCGCTCCGGGCCGTCTCCAGCGCACCGGCCACCGTCCGGTCCAGGCGCCGGAGCTCCTCGATCGCATCGCCCTGGAGCCTCCGGAGTGGCGAGCCCGGCGGCAGCTCCTCCTCCACCTGCTGCAGATCGAGCTGGACCGACGTGAGGGGGTTCCGGATCTCGTGGGCCAGGGAGGCGGCGAACTCGTTGACCGCCGCCAGCGACTCGCGCTCGGCGAGCTGGTGGAGGGTGCGCCGGAGGCTCTCCACCATCGTCTTGAAGGCCCGCGCCACCTGGCCGACCTCGTCGTCGCCGCCCGGCTCCACCGTCCGGTCGAGGTCGCCCGCGGCCACGGCGCGCGCGCTGTCGGCCAGTCGCTCCAGGTGGACGGTGAGCCGGCCGGTGAGCAGCCATGTGGCCACGAGGCCGAGGCCGGTCACTGCGGCCAGGATCCACAGGCCGCGACGGGCTGCCGCCTCGAATGGCCCCAGGAACGGCGCCACCGGCGCGGCGGCCACCAGCGTCGCCCGCGGCTCGACAACCTCCCGGCTCCTGCCGATCCAGTCCCGGTCGTTCCAGCGGAACCGTTCCCGGCCCACCAGCGTCGCGTCGAACGGGACCGGGAGGAGGACGGCGCCCGTTCGGGCATCGAGGGCGGTGAGCACCCCGCCCGCCACCACGGCCTCCGAGGCGGCTCCCCGGAGCGCCGAGAACCGGACGCCGGCCTCGACGGTCCCCAGGCGCCGGCCGTCGTAGGCGTGGAAGGGGAGCCGGACCACGAGCGGCCGACCGAACACACCGTCGCCGCCCGGGCCCGACCGGTCGAAGGACCACGCCGCGCGTCCGGCGCTGTCGCGGATCGTGACCGACGCGACGGCGCCGTCGAGGGCGGCCACACCGGAGGCGAGCCGCTCGGGCGGCTCCGCTCCCGCTGCGGTCGCCGCGTCGAGCGCGCTCCGGACCTCCGGCGGCTCCACCAGGTCGAGCAGGACCGAGCGATAGGGGATCCAGCGCCGCTCGACGGCGTCCGCGCCCTCTGCCAGTGCCGCGTCGAGCCGTCCCTCGAGCAGGGCCTCGCCCGAGCGGGCGGTCTGGCCGGTGAGCCAGAGACCGATCAGGAGGAGGGGCACCACCCCGACGGCGACCACGACGGCCAGCACCCGCGCCCGGAAGGAGAGCGTCGGCACGGTCAGTCGAGCCCGTATCGGTCGATCATCCGGCGGAGGCGCGGCCGGGAGATCCCGAGGATCTCGGCGGCCCGCGTCCGGTTGCCGCCGGTGGCCTCGAGTGTCCGCGCGACGTGCTCGCGCTCGACCTCCTCCAGGGTCCGCAGGCGGGGGGTCGTGGGCTCCGGCCCGCCCGCGAGGCCCAGGTGCTCCGGCCGTACCACGTCCCCGGTGGCCAGCACGACCGCCCGCGTGAGGCAGTTCTCCATCTCCCGCACGTTACCCGGCCAGTCGTGCGCCAGGAGCGTCTCGAGCGCGGCGTCGGAGAGCTCCGGCGGCTCCCTTCCGGCCGCCCGGCTCGCCTTCCGCATCAGGTGATCGGCCAGCGCGGGGACGTCCTCCATCCGCTCGCGCAGCGGCGGCACGACGATCTCGACCACGCGGAGGCGATAGTAGAGGTCCTGCCGAAATCCCCCCTCCGCCACCAGGGTCTCGAGGTCCCGGTGTGTGGCGGCGAGCACCCGGGCCTCGGTGCGCTCGGGCCGCTCGGCGCCGACCGGGTAGAACGTCCCCTCCTCCAGGACCCGCAGCAGCTTGGCCTGGAACTCCGCGCTCGTGTCGCCGATCTCGTCCAGCAGGACGGTGCCCCGGCCGGCTACGGCGAAGCGGCCCCGCCGATCGGAGGAGGCACCGGTGAAGGCCCCCTTCACGTGGCCGAACAACTCCGACTCGAGCAGCGTGCTCGGTAGCGCGGTGCAGTTCACCGCCACGAACGGCTCCGAGGCGGAGGGCGAGTGGTCGTGGATCGCGCGGGCGATCAGCTCCTTGCCCGTCCCGCTTTCGCCACGCACGAGAACGGTCGCGCGGGTGTTGGCGAGCTGGCCGATCCGCTTGAAGACCTCGACCATCGACGGGTGATGGCCCACCAGCCGGTCGTCCCGGACGCCCCGCTCCCCGTTGGATGCTCCGGACGAGGACTCGCTGTCCGCGGGACTCCCGTCCGTCCAGGGCGAGTCTCCCTCCACGCCGTCGCCGCTCCCCGTGCCGGATCGCGCCCTCCGGTCCCGGAACACGCGGTCGGTCACGGCCCTGAGCTGGTGGAGGTCGAGCGGCTTCACGAGGAAGTCTGCCGCCCCCTCGCGCATCGCGCCCGCGGCAGTGGAGAGATCGTCGTAGGCGGTCATCAGGACCACGTCGATCGCCGGCGCCCGCTCGCCCAGCAGCCGCAGCAGCTCCAGGCCGTCGAGGCCCGGCATCCGGACGTCGGAGATGACCAGGTCCGGCGGATCGGCCCCGACCGCCGCGAGGGCGCTCTCCCCCGACTCCGCCGTCCTCACTTCCGTCCGGCCGTCGGAGAGGGCGCGCGAGAGGGAGGAGCGGACCCGCTCCTCGTCGTCGACGATCAGAATCCGTCGCTCGGGCATCCACCAACCCTACGGGCTCCGGGAATTGGCCGCAAAAATACGGGATGCGTCTCTGCTGGCGCTCGAGGTGGGAACCGTCGGGTCCGAATACGTGGAACTCCTTCGAAGCGGCGTCGAGCACGAGGACCCGCCCTCGTGAATCGACCTCGACATCCGTGATCCGGCTGAACACCAGGCCCGGCGTCGCGCGGTCGGAGATCGCGAGGTCCTCGACGGGGACCCATGCTCCCGACGTCCGCCACAGTCCCTCGCCGGTATTCGCGACGACGCTGATGCCCGCGCTGTCCCGGCCACTATTCCAGGTACCGCCGCACCCCCAGCGTCACCTCGTAGTGCTCGCGGGTCTCGCGGCCGAGATCGATCGTCGGCCCGTCCCACAGGGCCAGTAGCTCTTCCGACACCGGCACCCGGCCCGCGCCGAAGGCGCTGAGATTTGCGGAGCCCTCCAGCAGCACCTCGAAGCGTCCGAGACTGACGCCCGCGCCCAGACCGAAGCGCGCAACGAAGTCGGTCTCGTCGTAGGAGCCGGCCGCGAGCCGGAAGGCGTCACCGGGCTCCCCGATCGCCGACCAGGAGAAGCCGTAGCGGCGGAGTCCGACACCCGCCGTGGCGTACGGGCGCACCGGACCCGCGGCGGAGAGGAACGTCAGCTCCGCTCCGACGGTAGCCTGGAGCCGGCTCGCGCGCCCGTCGATCGGCAGAAGAATACGGCATGACGCGTTTCGGCTACCGCGCCGCGGTCCGATCGGATCCCTCCCCGAACGGTTGCCGCAGGCTCCGGGCGTTGCCGATCCGTTCGACCGTCCAGCCGCGCTCCCGGATCCGGTCCCGCAGGACGGCGTGATCCAGCGGCTGTCTCGCGCCGTACGTGTAGACCCAGGACAGGCGCGGCGAGTAGACGAGCACGCTCCCGGGGGCGTCGGGCAGATCGATCGGCTCGACGTACACGGAATCGGAACCCGGCGCGCCGCCGGCCGACTCGGCACCCGAGTCGGAAGTCGCGTCGGATCCCGCGCCGATCCACCGACCGCCGGTGACGACCTCGACGACGGCGGCCTCCGGGACGGTGGCCCCGCCGTCGGTTTCCGCGCCGGCGCCGCCGGCATCGATCTCGTGGTTCCGCAGGATCATGCGAAGGTGCGGCTCCAGGCCGGGCCCGGTTACCACGGGCACGCCTCGTTCCGCCAGCGTGGCTGCCCCGCCGTTGCCCAGCGTCGTCGTGACGACGGCACCGACCAGCGGGCCGGGCGCGTTCTCCTCCATCCATGCGAGCGCCCGCTCGATCGAAAGCCGCGCCTGGCCGGTCTCGAGCAGCAGCCAGCCGTTCCCGACGCGCACCGCGCCCGCGGGGCTGCCGAAGGCGCCGAAGGTCACGAAGTCGCCCTCCACCCGCGCGGAGTCGAGCGGGATGTCGTGCATCGGCCGTGTGGCGGTCTGCCGATAGGCGGCCGCCAGCTCGTCCGAGACGGCGAAGGAGTCGGCGGAGAACTCGGGGTTGAGCGCGATGTTCTGCGCGGTGAGCCGTTTGTAGAGCTGTCCGATGCGTTCGACGGACCAGTGCCTCGGCAGGCTCACGCCCCCGGCCAGGCTCCGCCAGCCGGAGTACCACACCGCGACGTCCATCGTGCCCCGGGGCACGAGCCCGAAGTCGTTCGGATGCGCCGCGCGGAAGGACACCATCGAGGGGAGGGCGTCGGTTCGCCGCAGGTGCAGCGTCATCTCGAAGCGGTCGACGGTACCGCGGACGCGGGCGTGCGTCGCCCCGGCGAGCGTCGTGTCGGAGAGCGCCCGCAGGTCCGGGGCGTCCCGCAGGCCGAGTACGAGCCGGTCGGGGGTGTAGGCGAAGAGTTCACGGCGCTCGTCCACGTAGGCGATGCTGAGCGGCTGGAAGCCACCGCCGAAATCGCGAACGGCCACGTCGCCGCGCACGAGGTCCACGACCTGGCGGCCGTTCGGGAACTCCCGGGTGTTGCGCCAGGCGTCGATCGTGTAGTCGCGCACGTCAGTGTGCTGCTCGTAGGATCCGGCCCCGTCGTAGGGTCCGCCCGCGTAGTTGAGCCGATTCCACTGCGTGATCATGTCGTAGCGCACGCGCTCGATGCCGCGCAGGGCTTCGAGGCCGCCCATCCGCTCGATCGCCGTGTCGAGCAACTCGATCGCGGACGGCGCGGCCTCGGCCGCCTCGCGGACCGCCCGGCCACCGCCTTCGCCACCGGCGGGGGCACATGCCGAGCACACCACCAACAGACAGAAAATCGAACCATCGAGCGCCATGCCTCGGGCGCTCCGACCGAAGTCATGCATCGACGTCTCCCGTTCTGGACTCTCGCCGCCCGTCCGGCGACGGGTATCTTCGTCGGCCATGCTCGCTCGTCCCGATCGGAACGCCGGAGCTTTCGCAGTGAGCGGTGGGCTGGACGCAGTGAGCGGTGGCGCGGGCCGGGGCCGCCTCCTTTAGCTTTGGCTCGTGTCGATCCTGCCGAAGCCCTACGAAACGATGCGGAGGGACGCGGGAGTGCCCGCAGTCCTCGTCGCTGCGGCGATCGTCGGTGCCTGGCTCGTGCCGGGACTGCTGGCGGGTGCCGAGACGTACGCCTTCTGGCTGCTCTCGGAGAGGGCGACGCCTCCCTGGCGCGCCTTCGCCTCGCAGGTGCCCGGCTGGCTGGCCTTCGGCGTGCTGACGCCGGCCATCCTGTGGTTCGGTGAGCGTCTACGGGTGGGGGTCTCGTCTCGCGCCCTCCGGTCCGCGGCGCATCTCTTCCTGGCGCTCGTCCTCGGGTCGGCGTACGCGCTGGTGGCGGCCATCTCCTGGACGGTGGTGCTGCCCGGCGAGATGTCCTTCCACCAGCTCGTGCTGTCGTGGTACCTGGCCGGGCTTCCGACCGCGGTGCTCTCCTATTTCGCCATCCTCGGCGCGGGTCGGGCGGTCTACTGGTTCTGGCGGAACCG
>CAZOEX010000143.1:0-6297 GCA_964578925.1 uncultured Gemmatimonadota bacterium
ATATGCTTCCCCGTTCGAGGAATGGAGACAAGACCGCTGCTCGCCTAGCGGCTGTTGCGCAACGAATCTTGTTCCGGATAAATGCTCGACTCACCAAAACAAACGGACGCTATTATCGATCATTGCGGGAAGTGATTCCTCTCCGGGGTAGTTGCGACGGACTCGGATGGTCCGGAATTGCTGGCAAGCGGAAGGGGCGAGGGTCGGCCCGGCGGCGTGCTACGATAGAGTGAACACTACTTTCGATATAGTAATGGAGCCGACCGGGATCGAACCGGTGACCTCCTGCTTGCAAAGCAGGCGCTCTCCCGACTGAGCTACGGCCCCTCGGGGACGACGGGGCGCATCGATTCGCGCCCTACCGACCGCACCCATGCTACCAGCATATGACACCCGGGGAAACATCGCGGTGGACAGGGTCTCGAGTGCATGCGGATCTTACTCTCCGTTACTTTGCGGAGCATGAGTCGAGAGCGCTGGAACGCTTCCGCGAGTCGCAGGTGGACCACCTGGTTCGCGGTGTTGGGAGCGGCGTGGGCCGCCGCGAGATGGCTCATCGTACCCGCGATCATCCGTAGCGCCTACGAGGGCGGGGTCTTCGGCTTTCTCGCTCCTCTCATGCCCGGGCGATTCCAGCATCCGGTCGACGTCTATCTGGAGCGGTGGGCCACCCTGGCAGCGCCGGCCCTGTTGGGCCTGGCCGTCATCTGGGTCGTCGGGCTGGTCTTCATGCAGCCCATCACCTGGCAGCTTTTCCGGGCCGCCTATCTTCGACTGCCGACCTTCGGCGGGCGCTGGAGGCGCCGCACGGTCGCGGTGATGCTGGCGGCGACCGCCATCACGGTCGTCGTGCAGGCCATCCATCTGCCCGACCGCTGGGAGGAAGCCAGAGGGCACGAGTACGAGCGAATCGCGACGAGCCTCGCCGCGGGTGAGGGCTTCAGCTTTCCGCCGACCCTCCGGTGGCTCGTCTTGCCCGACGAGCCACAGGATGCCGAGTACGGTGCCACGGCCTGGAAAGAGCCGATATACCCGTCCTTCATGGCGGCGGCCTTCGTGCTCTTCGGGGAACACCTCGGGAAGCTCGTGATCGCCCTCGTACAGCTCGGCTTCCTGCTCGCGACCTGCTACCTGATCTATCGGCTGGGCGAAGAACTGTTCACCCCCGGCATCGGCGTGGCGGCCGCGCTCATGCTCGTGGCGCTGCCCGACCTGCACTGGCTATACACGGCGAAGCTACAGACGCATGCGATCTCGAGCCTGCTTCTCGTCGGCGGACTACTCATGTTGCTTCGGTATGCGGACCGTCCGGGGATGCGCCGGGCCGCCTGGCTGGGCATGTACCTGGGTCTCGCGATGCTGACGCACGCCGTCCTCGCCGTCCTGGTCCCGATCGCCGCCCTGTTCGTTCTGGTGCATGGCCGGGAGGGTAGCCGGTGGGACCGCCTGAAACCGGCGATCGTCGTGTGCGTCGTCGCCGCGCTCGCGATCTCGCCATGGACGCTGCGCAACTACGTCGTTTTCGGCCACGTGATCCCCGTGCAGACCGGTTTCGGCTTGTTTTCGAACGTTTCGAACTCCTTCGTGGCCGAGAGCTACCTGGCGGAGCTCGACCCCTGCGGGGACGGTTCGGACCCGCTCTTTCGGGCTGACGGGCCGCTCGACGCGGTGCTCGCGTTTCGCGCGAGAGAGGTCCGGATCAACGACGTACACGAGCGCGCCGTGACGTGCGTCGCGGAGAGACACGGCCGGGAATATTTCGACCGGAACGAACACGGCCGCGATGGATTCCACCGGCGGCAGCTCGAGCACTTCATCGCCGAACACCCGGCGGAGTTCGTGCAACTCGCAGCCGCCAAGGCGGCGCTGTACATTTTCGACGTGCCGGTCCGGGGTCGGGGGTACCTGCCGCTGGCGGTGGCCGGCCTGACGGGGATGCTCGTGGTCGTCCGGCGCCGCCGGATGTGGGTCTTTCCCGTCACCGTCCTCGCATACGCCGGGCCCTTCGCGCTCGGGGCGCCCATGTACTACCGCTACCAGGCGCCGCTCACGCCTGTGTATGCCCTTTTCGCCATACTGGCGCTCGCCACGCTATTTCGGATTCCGCTCCGGCGGCTCAAGCGACGACTCGCGTGTATGATGACGAAGGAATGACGACGACGCTGAAGCGAGCGCGGTCAGGAGGCCGGGGAGATCCGATAAATGGTTCCGCCGTAGTCGACGACCAGGAGCTCTCCCTCCGCATCGAGGCCGAAGGAGCTGGGTAGAACGCCGAGGGTCATTACCTCGTCGCGTTGCCACCCGGAGGCTGCCAGGGGGGTGGGCGTCAGCGTCCACAGGCGTGACGACATGAAGTCCGCGAAGACGTACCGTCCGACCAGGGACGGGATGCGATCGCCCCGATAGACGTACCCTCCGACTACGGCCTTGCCCCCTTTCGGGTCGAGCTCGAGGTGGAGGTAGTCCGTGATCGGAAACTCGAGCCCTCGCGTGTCGCACGGCTGCCAGTGCGGGCTGCAGCTCGCGCCCTCCATCGTTCTCCATCCGTAGTTTCCGCCCTTCTCGACGAGATCGATCTCCTCGTACCGGCTGCGGCCGACGTCACCCGCGAACAACGTCCCGTCGCAGGCGTCGAAGCTGAAGCGCCACGGATTGCGGAATCCGTAGGCCCAGATCTCGCCCCGGGTCGACTCGTCGCCGTCTGCGGCGAACGGGTTGTTCGAAGGAACGGAGTAGGTGGAGTCTCCGCTGACGTCGATTCGGAGTATCGCGCCCCGAAGCGTGCTGAGATCCTGTCCCTGGTTCCACGGATCCCGGGTCACGATGTCCGCCTCGGTCAGCGAACTGCCTTCCGGAATGACCGGGGAATCCCCGTCGTACTCGACGATTCGATCTCCGTATACGGTCTCGTCGCCGTCGGACCACATGTACCCGCTTCCATCTCCGACGCCGACGTAGAGATGCCCGTCGGGACCGAACTGGAGCTGTCCTCCGTTGTGCATGGGGCCGACCGTCGAGAGGGTCAGGATGGCCTCTTCGCTCGAAGAGTCGGCCCGGTTCGCGTCCTCGCTCAGCCGGAACCGGGAGATGGTGAGAAGTCCGTCCGGACGCGCCGTGTAGAAGACGTAGAACCGTCCGCTCGACGCGTGATCCGGCGGGAAAGCCACGCTGAGCAGTCCCTGCTCCCAGTTCCCTCCGGGCAGGTCGTCCGACAGCACTCGATCCCGGATATCGAGGAATGGTGGATCCACGAGTCGGTCTCCCACGGCAATCCGAATCGTCCCGGGTTTCTCGACGATGAACAGCCGGCGGGTATCGTCGTCCGCGGTCGTGACGTATACGGGCTTCCGGAGTCCGGACACGACCTGTGAGAGCGTGAGGGGCTCCACCGGTCCTTCAGACGGAGGAAGACAGCGGGCGACGGTGCGCCGCGGTACTCGCGTCGTCTGTTCGAGCGTCAGCAGCCGGTCGTGGATAGACGGATCGTCGGATGGACCCGATGGAGCAGGAGCCCGGGAGCCGAACAGGAGGACTCCCGCTACGGCCAGCGATGAGAGGACGCCCAGAAGCCACGGCACGTCGGCGGGTCCGAATCCTCCCGAGCGCTCCCCGCGGACGAGGCCGTTGCCGGCCAGGATGAGGCCGAACCCCACCAGGATCACTCCGATTTGGAAGGATCCGAGTCCCGGGTATCCGCCCGCGATGTAATCGAGCGCCGTGGATACGAGAACGAGGGCCGCTCCGACGGCCGCGATCCAGATCGCCGTGACTTTCGAACGAGACATGGGCATGTAGTGCCTCCGCGTAGAGGTGAGTACGTGCCGGGCTACACCTCCGTCGCCACCCGGTCGATCATGTCGAGCAGCATTCCGTCACGTACGCCCCCGTCGTTGATCCGGATCCGCTGGACGCCGAGCCGTTCCGCGAGCCGGGCGACGGCGGCGGCGCCCGCGACGATGATGTCGGCCCGGTCCGCCCCGAGGCCTCCGAAGCCGCGGCGCATGGCCAGCGGAGCCTCCCGCAGACGGTGGAGCTGGTGCTCGAACTCGGCGCGCGTCATCGAGTAGCCCTGGACCGAGCCCGGCACTCCCTGTCGATCATGCATCGCCATCGAGGCGATCGCCGTGAAGGTACCGCCGCTCCCGATCAGGTCGGGCGTCGGGAACGGGGGCTTGCCGATCGTCTCCTTCAGCTCACGGTCGATTCCCGACCGCAGGGCGCGCCAATCGACGGAGCTGATCGGGTCCGAGTGGACGTAGAGTTCGGTCAGCCGGACGGCGCCGAGCGGCATCGAGTGTACCTCGTTGATCATCCCGGCCGTCGTGAAGACGACCTCCATGCTGCCGCCGCCGATATCGACGACCGCCGTCGCGCCCTCGCCGGGCGTGAAGTGCATGCGGACGCTGCGCATCGCCAGCTCGGCCTCTTCCTCGGCGTCGATCACCTCGATCTCGAGACCGAGGCGGTCCCGCGCGGTTGCCACGAAGTCGGGGCCGTTCTCCGCCTCGCGGAGCGCGGCCGTGCCGACGGCCCGGAGTTCCGTGACGTGGAAACCTTCCGCGATCGCCCGCATTCGCTCGAGCGCCTCGAGCGTGTGTCGTCCGGTCTCGCGATCGATCCGACCTGTCTCGTCGAGCCCCAGACCGAGGCGGGTCTGCTCGCGCTGCTCGTCCAGGACTCGGTAGCTGTCGCGTCCGTCGACCTCCGCCACGATGAGACGGACGGAGTTCGTACCGAGATCGATCGCCGCCACGCGCGGAGCCGTGCACGGAGAGTCGGCCCCCGGAGTCATGGTCGTCCCTCCCGCAACGGCGGGAGCGCGCGCGTCGCGACGGGCGGACCCTCGACACGCCACATGGGGAACGTGCGGACGGGACGCGAGCCGTAGACCAGGCCCGACAGCGCACCTTCCGCCTGTCCGAGGAGTCGGTCGAACGCGTTCCAGCGGGGCAGCCCGTAGCCCGCGGGCTCGAGCAGCTCGAATGCGAGCCGGCCGAGCGGTTGTGCCGTGCCGACGTAGTAGGCGCCCGCCGGTACGGCGATCCGGTCGGTCACCCACTGCCCCTCGATCGATACGAGGGGATGTCCCTCGAACGGCTCGGCCCGGGAGAGGCTGTCGATGCGGAACACCTCCGCCGCGCCTTCCCAGCCCTCGAGCAGACGCCGCACTTCGATGCCGTGCAGGCGGATGCGTCGCGCGAGGCCGCCCTCCCCCGGCGGCAGCAGGTAGCCGCCGGGGAGGGCGAGGGTGCGAGCCGGGGCGAACCGGTCGTATACGGGCAGCGGCACGGTGTCGAAGCGTCCGGTACCTTCGAGGCGGCGTCCCCGCCGCTCCCCGGCGTCCGCATCCTCGGCGTCGGCGTCCGCGTCCGCTTCTTCGGCCCCCCTGCCCGCCACCTCGCGTACCACTTCGAGCACCACCGGCTCGGTCCCCCTCGAAGCGGGCTCGAAGTCCACGGCGAGCTCCGGCCGCGGCAGCTCGCCCCGACCCTCCAGCGTCGTGCGGCGGTCGGCCTCGGCCACGATGCGCCGGATCTCGTCGCCATGCGCCGCGGCGTACTCCAGGACCTCGAGGACGAAGGCGTGCGTCGCGGCGATCCGTGTCGGGAAATCGGCGTGCGAATACGCCTCGCTCAGGATGCCGATGCGGCCCCGCATGCCCACGTAGTTCGTCCCGTACCAGGCCAGGGGCGAATAGGTGCTCCAGGCCTGCGGATCGAGCGGATCACGGACGTTGCCGTACGGAAAGACGGCCATGCCGTGATCCCGTCGCATGGCCTCGCGAACGGCCGGCAGCAGCGTGTCGCGGGCGTACGCCGTCGGGCCGGGCGGGCCGTTGGGGTTCAGCGGGGGCGAATACGTGAGCACGTAGCCGTGCAGCGTGCCGTTCGTCGTGTGGAGATCCATCATGACGGCCGGGTCCCACCGGTCGTAGACCCGGGCCAGCAAAGCACGCGTTTCGGGTGCCTCGGCCTTCACGTAGTCACGGTTCAGGTCGAGCTGCAGGCCGTTCGGACGCAGTCCCACCCGGGGCGGTCCGTCCTGGTTCGACCGATTCCGCTCGCCCGGTCCGAACGCGTCGTTGCCGTCGGGATTGTAGACGGGGGCGACCAGGACGATCAGCTTCTCGAGGAGCTCGCGACGCGGCCCGGCGAGCTCCCGGAGCAGCATCTGCACGACTTCCTTCCCCTCCACCTCGCCGCCGTGGATGTTCGCCTGCAGGTAGACCACCAGCTTCCCCGAGCGCGCGGCCTCTCGCGGCGCGGTCACGGGCGGGTCCGAGGCCACGACGAAGAG
>CAZOEX010000144.1:0-6290 GCA_964578925.1 uncultured Gemmatimonadota bacterium
CGCGCCTCGTCGGCGTCTGGCTCGACGAGCCCTTCGCCGGCATTCTGTGCGTGGAGCATGCGCGGAACGAGGCCGATCTGCCCGATCCGGACTGGCACCGGGAGTACGGCGATACGGGGTTGTCCTTCTACATCGCGAGCGAGGAGAGCTGATGGGTCACGAGGGAAGCCGGGTCGTCTATCCGGGATCGTTCGATCCACTGACGCTGGGCCACGACGACCTGATCCAGCGCGCGCTGCGGCTGGCCGACGAGGTGATCGTGGCCGTCGCGCACACGGCCACGCAGGCGAAGAGGAGCGCCTTCTCGGTCGAGGAGCGGGTCGCCCTGATCGAAGAGGTCTACGAGGACGAGCCACGGGTGCGGGTCATCGCCTTCGACGGCCTTCTCGTGGATTTCGTTCGGTCGCAGGACGCCCGGGTCATCCTCCGGGGACTGCGCGCGATGAGCGACTTCGAGTACGAGTTCCAGATGGCGCTGATGAACCGCAGCCTGTCGCCGGAGATCGAGACGATCTTCATGGCGCCCGACAGCAGCTACACCTTCATCAGCTCGTCGCTGGTTCGCGAGGTCTCCCGGCTCGGCGGAGACGTTTCCGACTACGTCCCCGACGCCGTCTTGCGGCGTCTCGAGGATCTGTATGGTTAGGAATCCCGGTTCTTCAACAGACTTCTAGGGCGCCTGCGGAAGGCGCCACGTTTCGGTGAGCTGGCTGGACGACCTGGAACGGCGCGTCGCGGTCGGCGTCCGCCTGGGCTTTCCCGAAGCGGACGAGGAGCGTACCCGAGCCGCGATTCTCCGGCTGCTCGACGCGGCGACGGGGCCCGTGCCGGTCGCCGTGACCGACGGGTCCGCGCCTCCGGTGGGCGTCGAGGCGCTCGACCTGGCCGATGGGGCATTTCGCGACGCCGCGAGCACCTTCTGCCCCGATCTCGGCGCGGCGGGCTCCGGCGACACGCTGCGCGGCGCCGTCGCGGCCGTCGCCGCGGGACTGCTGGACGGCGTCGTGGCCGGCGCCCGGGCGACGACGGCCGAAGTGCTCCGCGCGGGCCTCCGGATTCTCGGTCCCGCGCGGGTCGGCGGCATCGTCTCGGGCGCCTTCTACATGGCGTTTCCCGACCGGGTGCTGACTTTCGCCGACGCAGCCGTCGTTCCGAAGCCCACCGCCGATCAGCTCGTGACGATCGCCGAGGACGCCTGCTCCGCTCGCCGGTCGATCGTCGGCGACGAGCCCCGGGTCGCCTTCCTGTCCTACGCCACGCGTGGCTCGGCCGCCGGATCGTCGGTGGAGCGGGTGCGGAGGGCGACGGAGCTGTTCCGCGAACGAAATGCGGAGGTGGCGGCCGACGGCGAGCTCCAGGCGGACGCCGCGCTCGTGCCGGAGGTGGCGGCCCGCAAGGCGCCCGGATCGGAGCTGGGGGGACGGGCGAACATCCTGGTCTTCCCCGACCTCGACGCGGGCAACATCGCCTACAAGCTGGTTGAGCGGTTGGCCGGAGCGCGGGCCGTCGGTCCGGTGCTTCACGGCCTCGCGGCTCCGCTGAACGATCTTTCGCGCGGCGCATCGATCGCGGACATTGTCCTCGTCGCACGCGTTACAGCGCTACAAGCCGCCGCCGGCGGCGCCGGTACCGACATGGAGAAAATATGAGTTTCGAGATTTCCGACGCGGACGGGGTCACCCTGATCCGGGTGGACGGGGAATTGACCGTGGGCAACCGAGAGCGGTTCAAGCAGGTCGTCCTCCAGCGGGTGTCGAACGGTGATCGCAAGTTCGTCATGGACTTCGCCAATTCCAGCTACATCGATTCGACCGGACTCGGTTCTCTGGTCAGCCTCTCGCGGAAGATTCGTGAAGCGG
Organism: uncultured Gemmatimonadota bacterium; assembly: GCA_964578925.1. Lineage (GTDB taxonomy): Bacteria > Gemmatimonadota > Gemmatimonadetes > Palauibacterales > Palauibacteraceae > JARFPW01. Next base: position 1,860 of record CAZOEX010000144.1, read on the forward strand.
GCGGCCGGCTTCGCCTGTCCGGGCTGAACGAGGATCTACGGACGCTCTTCGAGCTCACGAAGCTCGACACGGTATTCGAGATCGCCGACACGCGAGCCGCCGCGCTGGCCGATTTCTGAGCCCGTGCGCCTCTAGCTCATGGTCCTGGTCTGTTCCGGGCGGCCCGAGGTGGCGGCCGACCTGGCCGCCCACCTGTCGAAGCTCGGTGCCACACCCGTCGTGGCCGCCACCCGCGACGAGTGGCCCGAGCGTCGACCGGACCTCGTCTTCATCGACCTCTCCGATCCGGGGCAGAGCGTGCGTTCTGCGCGAGCGGCGTTCGGGCTGGACACGGAGATGGTGGCGGTCGTCGACGGCAGATCGATCGACCGTCTGCTGCCGGCGATCGCCGCCGGCTGCTCCGACTACGTCTTCCATCCGATCAACCCGGCCGAGCTTCGGCTCCGGTGGCAGCGGCACACCGCCGGGCGCGGCGGGCATCGGCCGCTGCGGCCCGAGGGCCTGCGCGCGAGCATCCACCTCGAGTTTCCGTCCCGCGTCGGATACGTGCGCGAGGTTGTGGCCGAGGTCGTGGAAGCGTGTGAGCGGCTCGCCTTCTCGGGCTCGCGAGCGACCCTGAACCTGCGGGTCGCCCTCGGCGAGGCGCTGGCCAACGCGATCCTCTACGGAAACCGGGAGGAGCCCGAGCGACTCGTCCGCCTCGACGCCGAGCTCAGCGCCGGCTCGGCCGTGGTCACGGTGAAGGACGAAGGCCCCGGCTTCGACCCGGAAGAGGTGCTCGATCCCACGCATCCGGAGAACCGTGACCGGAGTCACGGCCGGGGCCTCTTTCTGTTGCGGGCCCTGGCCGACGACGTGCGGTTCAACGAGCGCGGCAACGCCGTGACCCTCACCGTTCATTCCGCGGATGCCTGAGTCGACCGGCGCCGCGGACCCCCTGCCACCCTCACGGCAGGGTGGGGTGGCCGGCGGACCGTCCACCGATCGCCTGCCCGGCACCCTCGCCGACCTGGCGGCCGAGACGGGGCTGCGATTCCGTCTCGTGCTGCGGGACGGTGATCGCGAGCGCATCCTGCACGACAGCCTCGGCGTGGACGAGGAGGAGGCGGAGCACGCCGAGCTCTGGACCCTCGAGGAAGGGGCCGAGTTGCGCGCGAGCTTCGCAGCCGCGACCGGGGACGAGGAGGACGCGCTCCGCCGACTGCTGGCGGCGTTCGCGCCCGCTCTCGTCCGCATGGAGCGCGAGCTGCGCTTCTTCAATCGGGAGCTGGCCGCGCGGTACGGCGAGGTGGAGCTGCTCACGAGCGCCGCCGAGACCCTCGGCGCCGGCCTCGTCCTCGACCGCGGCGTGCAGCGGCTCATGCGCGACCTGGCGGAGGTGATGGACGCGGTCGTGGCCGAACTCTGGACGGTCGAGGACGGAGAGCCGCGGCTCGTGCGGTACGCCTCGTCGGACGCGGGGGCGAGCCGGGCGGTCATCGACCTCGAGCTGAATCGCGGTCCGCTGGTCGGAGCCTGTCGGAGCCTGGAGACGCGCGTCGTGAGTACGGAGCGGCGTGACGAGCTGATCGTTCCGGTTCGGCGCGCCGCCGCGCACGGCCTCACGGGCGCTCTCGGCGTGTTGCGGGTCTGCCGCCCGCGCGGTCGGGCCTTCGGACCCTCGGATCGCAAGCTCGCGGCGGCGATCGCCGGCCAGGTGGGGGCCGCCTTCGAGAACCGCCGGCTCTCCGACGAGAGTCTCGAGCGGGAACGCATGCTGGTGGAACTGGAGCTGGCGCATCACCTGCAGCTGAAGTTGCTGCCCGAAGTGGCCGACTTCGCCGACTGCGCCGACATCGCAGCGCGCTGCGAGCCGGCGGAGTCCGTAGGGGGTGATTTCTACCACCTCTTCCGGCTCGGCGGCGGTCGTGTGGGCGTGATGCTGGGGGACGTAAGCTCCCACGGATATTCGGCCGGGTTGATCATGGCGCTCACGATGAGCGCCGCCTCTCTCGTCGTCCGCGAGCGCGACCGGCCGGGCGCGGTGCTGCGCGGCATTCACCAGGAGCTCGTGCGCAAGCTCGAGAGTACGGACATGTACATGACGCTCTGCTACGCCGTGCTCGACGTGACGGGGAAGCGGCTGCGTTATGCCAATGCCGGCCATCCCCACGCTTTCCGGATCGGCGCCGAGCGCGCGGATCGACTCGAGGCGCTCAATCCTCCGCTCGGCCTGGCGGAGTTCGGCGTGTACGAAGAGCGGGAGATGGCCTGGGAGCCCGATCGCGACACGCTGCTCATGTATACCGACGGCCTGAGCGAAACCCTGCAAGCCGACCGCATCTGGTCGGACGAGCTCATCCTCGAGACCGTGCGACGACACCTCTCCAATCCGGCCGTCGATCTGCTCGACGATCTCTTCGCCCTCGCCGGTGCCGACGGCCCGCCGCCCGTGGACGATCGTACCGTCCTGGTTCTGAAGTAGCGCATCAAGTGGTACGGCCTAAACGATCTCTCAGTCAGAACTTCCTAATTGATCACAATGTCCGCCGCAAGCTCGTCGAGACCCTCGATCCCCGGCAGGAGGACACGGTCCTCGAGGTCGGTCCGGGCCACGGCGAGCTGTCCGAGCTCCTCGTGGGTCGGGTGGCGCGGCTCGTGCTCGTCGAGAAGGACGACCGGCTCGCGCCCGAGCTGGCCGAGCGCTGGGCCGACCGCCCCGACGTGGAGGTCGTCCATGGCGATGCGCTCGAGGTCGACTTCTCGGCCCTCGCGGGAGGAGAGCGAGAGACGGCGACCCCGTCGGGGCCGACAGGCGTGCTGCGGCTGATCTCGAACGTCCCGTACGCCATCACCTCGCCCCTGCTCTTCCGACTCCTGGAGGTCCGACCCCGTGCCGTCCGCATCGTCGTGCTGGTGCAGGAGGAGGTGGCGCGGCGCATCACGGCCGACCCCGGGGGCAAGGAGTACGGCGCCCTCACGGTGGGCATCCGGGTGCGCGCCGACGCCGAGCTGGCCTTCCGGGTGAGCCGAAACTGCTTCCGGCCGGTGCCCGACGTCGACTCGGCCGCCGTCGTGCTCACCCCGCGAGAGGGTGCGTCGCAGGTGGAGCTGGAGGCCGCGCGCCGCCTCGTGCGGGCGGCCTTCTCGCGGCGTCGGAAGCAGCTTCGGACGATTCTCCGATCGGCGCCCGGCTACGGGCTGACACGCGACGAAGCGAACGCCGTGCTCGGGGAACTCGGCATCGCACCCCGGGCGCGTCCGGAGACGCTCGCTCCGGACGAATTCGTGGCGCTCGCGGCACGGCTGGAGCGCCGGTGACGATCCGGGCCGGCACGGTTGAGCGGGGAGCCGATCCGGGGTATCTTCTTGTGAACTCTTTCACAAGCTCCCATGACCGTGCGCAAGATATCCGACTCGACCGTTCGCCGCCTCTCGCTCTACCTGAATCAACTGCGCGCGCTCTCGGCGGAAGCGACCCCGCTCGTCTCGAGCCGCGAGCTGGCGGAAGCCAGCGGCACGACGGCGGCGCAGGTGCGCAAGGACCTCAGCAACTTCGGCTCGTTCGGCAAACGGGGGCAGGGGTACGGGGTCGATGAGCTGCGCGAGCGCATCGAGTCGATTCTCGGCCTGGAGCGCCCGTGGCGGGTGGCGGTCGTCGGCGCGGGGAAGATCGGTACCGCGCTCCTCGGCTACGAAGACCTGCCGGAGCGCGGCTTCGAGATCGTCGCGGCGTTCGACACGGATCCGGAGAAGATCGGACGGGAGGTGTTCGGGGTACCCGTGTATCCTGTGGACGAGCTCGAGCGGCGGCTCCGGGAGGAGGAGGTCGGCATCGTCGTGCTCGCGACGCCGCCGGCTGCCGCGCCCGAGATCGCCGAGCGGGTCGCGTCGGCCGGTGTGGGCGGTATTCTCAGCTTCGCGGCGTCCAACCTCGAGACCGAATCGGCCGTCGCCGTCCGCTGGATGGACGTGGCGCTCGAGCTGGAAGGTCTGAGCTTCCTGATCAAGTCGGAGCGGGACGGGGGACCCGAATGAGTGGCATCGGAGTGACATCGGAGGTCGGCCGGCTGCGCTCGGTCGTCTGTCATGCGCCCGGTCCCGAGCTGGCGACGGTGACGCCCGCGAACCGCGCCGACTACCTGTTCGACGACATCCTCGACCTGGAGATGGCCCGGCGGGAGCACGACGTATTCACCGCCATCCTGTCGAGATTCGCCACGGTGCTCGAGGTGGGCGAGCTGCTTCGCGAGGCCGTCGCCGAAGACGCGGCCCGCGAGGAGCTCCTCCGGGGCGCCGGCGACGCGATCCGCGAGCGAGCAGCCGGGGCCTCGGCCGACGAGGTCGTCTCGCTCTTCGTCCAGGGCGAGGAGCACTCGGGCGGACCGCTCGCGCGCATGGTGAACGAGTCGGGCTATTCGCTGCCGCCGCTCCCGAACCTCTTCTTCACCC
>CAZOEX010000145.1:0-6286 GCA_964578925.1 uncultured Gemmatimonadota bacterium
CGCCACGTACGGGCATTCCTCGCCGCAACCCATCGTGATCACGTAGTCGAAGGGATCCGAGACCTCGTCGAGGCCCTTGGAACTGTGTCGGCTCAAGTCGTAGCCGCGTTCCTTCATCGCGGCGATCGCTTTCGGGTTCACCCGGCCGCTCGGCCGGCTGCCGGCGCTGACGGGATCCAGGACGCCCGCGCCATGCATCCGGGCGAAGGCCTCCGCCATCTGGCTACGGTTGGAATTCTCCACGCAGGCGAAGAGGACGCGTTTCATGTGAGAACAGGCATCACTGGTTCGGTTTCTGTCTGTCGTGTTGGTCGCCCGACCACCCGTCCACAGGCTACATTCTGGCGCATGAGGCGACACGACACCAACCCTGGGAAAGCGACGCGGAGCAGCGGAGTGCGCAGTCTGGCCTGTCTGTTGGCGCTCGTGGTCTTCTCCGGCGCCTGCGCGACGGCCACGACTGCGACGGGCCCCGGCGAGCCGGCCGGCCCCGGTCCGGAAATGCCGGCCGCAGAGACGGCCGCCGATTCCGTGCGCGGGGACAGCGCCGCGGCCCGGTCCGATGCGGTGAAGGACGATCCTGCGGCGGTCGGCGCCGAAGCGGCGTTCGACTCCGCCTCGAACCTCGAAGCCCGTCTCGTCGAGCTGGCGCGCGCTTCCCGCGGCCCCGAGCCCGAGTTGCCGCCGATCAAGCCCTTCGGCGTCTCCTGGGCGCCCCCGCCGAAGGAGGGTCATGCGTTTTCGGTACGCGTGTACGAGCGCCCGACGGGCCGGAAGCCGGTGGCCGTCGAGGGCGAGTTCGCGGGCAAGACCATCCGTTTCGCGCGCCTCGAGGCCCGCGGAGATTGGTTCGGCGTCGGCGCGGTGCCGATCGGCCGTTCGGATCCCGCCACGTTGACCCTGCGGATGGAGTTCGAGGACGGCGCGACGTACGAACAGACGACGCGGATCGCCGTGGAGGGAACCACCTACCCGAGCAGCAGCCTCAGCGTAGATCCGCGCTACTCGTCACCACCACCGGAGGTACTGGAGCGTATCCGACGCGAGAGCGCACTCGTTCGCCGGACCCTCGAGACCGTCACGCCGGAGTGGCGGATCGAGGGGCCGTTCCGGGCACCCCGACCGCTCGACGTGACCAGTCCATTCGGGCAGGCCCGCATGTTCAACGGCGAGCTCCGGAGCCGGCATACCGGGGTGGATCTACGCGGCCGCACGGGCGAACCGGTCTACGCGGCCGCCGCCGGCAGGGTCGCCCTGGCGCGGGAGCTCTACTTCGCCGGCAACGCGGTGTTCATCGACCACGGGCTCGGGGTGTATACCGGCTACTATCATCTATCGCGCATCGAGGTCGAGGAGGGAGACGAGGTCGACGCCGGGACGCTCCTGGGCGAGGTCGGCGCGACCGGACGGGTCACGGGGGCACACCTCCACTGGTATCTCGCCGTCGACGGTGACGCGGTCGACGCGTCGAGCCTCCTCGAGATGAGGCTACCCGACTGACGGGACCGCCGAGGAGGCCGACGACCGGGCGGATGCTTGCTCGCCCCTCACGATCCCGGCACTATTCCGCCTTGCCGGCCCCACGCCGGCCGACCCGAAGATCACACATCTGAACGGATTCCCATGACGAAAATCGCGCTCGTCCTCGGCGGCGGCGTGTCGCTCGGCTCCTACATCGGCGGCGCCGTCACCGAACTGCTCCACGCGTTCCTCCACAATTCGAAGCGCTCCGACGGCGGCCCGGTCCGCGTTCACGTCATCACCGGCACGTCGGCGGGCGCGCTGAACGCCGCGCTCGCGGCGCGGACCCTCGCCGTCAACGCGGAGATGCTCCCGTGGATCGAACGGGCCTGGGTGGACGTGGCGTCGGCGGAGCACCTGTTGAACCCCGACCGACCCGACCGCTCCGCCTGGCTGGACGACTCGGCCGTCGAGAAGCTCTCGAAGGCGCTGATCACGGCGGACCCGGCCGCCGAAGACGCCTTCCACGGCGTCGCGGGCGATCCGCTGCGGGTCGGGCTGACGCTGGCAAACCTCTACGGGGTGCGCTACGACATGCCGTACGGGTTTCTCAACGTGCCGGACCGCTCCTTCGGCACGCGGCGCCATGCGGATTCGATGGACTTCGAGTTCTCGCGATCGATCCGGGCCGGCGACCCGGAATGGGAGGAGCTCCGACGCGCGGCGCTCGCCTCGTCGGCCTTCCCTTTCGCCTTCCCGGCACGCACCCTGACCCGATCGCGGACCGAGTATCCCGGCGCGACGCTGCCGCCGAACGGCGACGAGCTGGAGATGTCGTATCTCGACGGCGGTCTCTTCGACACCGCGCCCCTGGGGCTCGCCAAGCACCTCGTCGAGCGGGAGTCCGGCTATCGGGCCGACGACTGGCGCTACATCCTCGTGGAGCCCACTCTCCGCAGCAGCGGCACGGACGCCGTCTCGCCGTCACGCACGGCGCGGACGCTCACCGACCTCGCGGCGGATCTCACCCGGGCGGTGCTCGGCCAGGGCGCGGCGCAGGACTGGGTGCGCGCAAACCGCATCAACGCGCGCCTCGAGGTGCTCGCGGCGCTCGTCGAACGGCTGCCCGAGCTGAACGACCGACTGCACGATCCCGACGAGGTGGGCATCGGCCTGAAGATCGGCGAGCTGGCCGAGCGAGTGGCGGAGATGCAGATCGCGCTCGATCCACGCCTGGCCCAGCGGCATGCCGGAGCCGATCCGGCGGGCCACTACCTGGACGATCAGCTGGCCCGCATCGAGAGCGACGAGCGCTACGACGCCGTGCTCGTGGGGACCGAATCGCGGGCCGGGCGCTCGCGCCTGGCGAAGCTCGTCTTCCTCCTGGAGGCGGCGGGAGGGCTGGCCGGCAAGGACGTCATGAAGCTCTACCTGGTCGCGCCCGAGGAGCCCGACGAGTTGGCCGGCGACTTCCTGGGCAACTTCGGCGGCTTTCTGAACCGCGCCTGGCGGGCCAACGACTTCCGGGCCGGGCGGCGCGATGCCCGGCGCATGCTGGAAGAATCCCTGGACGACATCGTATCGTATGATCCGGGGCGGGAGGACGAGTATCGGGTACAACCGCTCGAGCCGACCTGGGAGATGGTCCCGGTCTCGGCGAAGAACCGGCTGGAGACGGTGCTCGAGCGAGAGGCCGACCGGGCGATCGCGGAACTGCGGCCCGGAGGGCTCGCGAGCCTGTTCTCCTGGGCCTGGAAGCCCGTCGTCAGACGCTTGATGGTCGAGCGCGCGATGCGGGCCCTGAGGGAGGCGCATTGATGGACACACAGAAACTCTGGCAGACCACGAAGCAGGTGCTGATGTTCGCCCTGGGCGGCCTGATCGTGCTGTTCGCGGTCGCGAACGGAGAGGCCGTCGGCGTAAATTTCCTGTTTACGACGGTCGAACTGTCTCTTTCACTGCTCATCCTGGTCTCCGCCTTGCTCGGAACCGTCTTCGGCTGGCTCGCGGCCGCGCTGCGCGGGCGCCGGAAGCGGAAGGCGATCAAAGCGGACTACCGGTCCGAGCTCGAGGCCGCGACCGAGGAGGAAGAGACCTGGCTGGCGGAGGAGCAGGCCTCGGACGGGGTGCCACAGAGCCGGCACTAGAGGCCCGGCGGACGTGACCCCGCGAAACGCCTGAGAGATCGAGCCGGGCGACGTATCCGGCGGGAATGAGCCCCTAGACCCCCGCCCTGGCCATCTCCCGCCGACGCTCGAACGGCACGATGCGTCCCGCGAAGGCCGAGGCGACGGTCGTGTAGGGGCTCGCCAGGTACACCTTCCCGGGGCCGCTCCGGCCGGGGAAGTTCCGGTTGATCGAGCTGACCGTCACCTGGCTCGGGTCGGTGCTCACGCCGGGACCCGCGTTGATGCAGGCGCCGCAGCCGGGGGCGAGGACCTGGAAGCCCGCGCGCTCGAACAGCTCGTGGAAGCCCTCGTCGTGAGCCATCCGCTCGACTTCGAGGGAACCGTACTGCAGGTACGCGGTGACGGTGTCCGCGACGCGCTCGCCGCGGTCGAGCGCCGCCCGGACCACCTCGGCGGCCATCCGGACGTCGTCCTCCTTCGATCCGGTGCACGAACCGGCGTAGACCAGGTCGATCGGCACGTCCTCGGACAGAGCCTCGACCTCGACGCCGTTGCCCGGGTCCCCGGGCGTCGCGACCATCGGGCTCAGCTCGCTCGCGTCGATCTGCAGCGTCCACTCGTACTCCGCGCCCTCGTCGCTCGCGAGCCCGGCGGCCATCGCCTCGATCTCGGACCGATCGACGTCGCGCCGTGGCGCGAGCCATTCGATCGTCGTCTCGTCGGGGGCCACGATGCCGGTGAACGCGCCGACCTCGGCCGCCATGTTCGTCAGCGTCGCGCGCTCGTCCACGCCCAGCGCCTCGACGGCCTCTCCCGCGTACTCGATGATCTTCCCGATCGCGTCGCCCTCGCGCACATAGGGATGAGCGAGGATCTCGAGGATCATGTCCTTGGCGGTGACGTTGTCGGGCGGCGTCCCGTTGATCTCGATCTTCACTGAGCGCGGCACCTCGAGCCGGACGTCGCGGGTCGCCCACGAGTTGACGATCGCCGTCGTGCCGACGCCGAAGGCGACGCAGCCGATCGCGCCCGAATGCGGAGTATGGGAGTCCGAGCCGACGACCACCTGGCCCGGCATCGCGTAGCTGCCCAGCACTTTCACGTGGCAGATGGCCTCGCTCCCGACGCGGTCCGCCAGCTCGCCGTGGAGCCGCACGCCTTTCCGTTTCGCGAACTCCCGCTGCCGATCGTGAAGTGCGTGGGCGGCGTCGAGCAGACCCGCCTCCTTGCGCTCCTCCGTGATCACCTGGTCGAGGAAGGCCAGGTGATCGCGGAAGAAGTAAATGCTGTCGGTGTCGTTCAGCCCGGCATCCTCACCGGCGAAGTCGTCCCAGAAGGTCGAGGCCATCGGGGTGACGTACTCGTGGCTGAACCGGATGTCGGTGCGGACGAAGCCCGTGTCCTCCGGCTCTACGGCGGGCACGCCGAGCTTTTCCTCCGCCAGGTCCTCCACCCAGTGCCGCGCCAGGATCTTCTCGGCGATCGTCATCGGCCGGTTCTCGGCGGTGACCGGCTTCGGCACCGTGACGAGACCCTTCATGCGGGCGACGGCGTAATCGAGAAGACCCCCGTACTCGATGATGTCGCGCTGAATCCGTCCGGCGCCTTCGGTGAAGGCCGACAGCGGCATCTCCTCGCCCCGCCGGATCTTCTCGATCACGCCGAAGTCCGTGGTCGTGAGCACTCCGATGTTCTCGCAGTTCTCGCGGTAGATCCGCTCGATGTTCTCGGCGATCACGATCCGGATGCCCGCCGCCCGTTCAGCGTACGGGGAGGCCTCCCGGCTCGATCCTTTACCTCGCCGCTTACCCGATACTGAAGCGACGAACCCGCCGTTCTTCACGTCGTCCTTTCCGATCGGCGACTTCCCGCCCGCGCGCAGGCCGACGTAGGGATAGCGACCGAGCGTTTCGTCGAAGTAGTAGCACACCCAGGCCGGGGTGATCTCGTCGGTGCTGATGTCGTTGCGCAGCGGGACCGACGGATCCCAGTCGAGATCCTCTCCCTCGAGCTGCCGGCGGATGAGCTCCGGATCCTCGGTCAGGAACAGGATCCGGCCCTGGAGCCGGACGGTGTCGGGGCGGCGCGTGACGGCGCGCTGGAGGAGATCTTCTAGCATGGCGTGGTCGCTCGATCGTGATTCTCGGGTGTGTACTCCAGCTTCGTTCATGGATGGAAAATACGCGCCGACGACCGACCGTGCGATTGGCGGACGGGCCTCCCGGACCCCCGGGAGGCGGTACGTCGAGAGGCCGACGCCGACTGACGCGGCGAGTCCCGGCTCGGCACACAGCCCATTTGGGCGGGTAGGTGAATCGGCGCAGGATGCCATATTTTCCATGGCGTCGGATTGGATGAACCTCGTCGCGCGGGATCGCCTCATGTTCAGCATCGCAGAGCTTCGTGGAGTTCGCTATTGCGTCGCCCTGACGGCCGTGTTCGGCCTGCTCGCGGCCGCCCCCGCCCCACTCGCGGCGCAGGCGGAAGCCGACGCGCCGCAGGACGCCGCCGCGGCCCCGGCCGCCGACGCCACGGAGGCCGCTCTTCCCGATGGCGTGGAGCGGATCGCCTCGGTGGAGGGCATCACCGAGTACGAGCTCGACAACGGTCTCCAGGTCCTGTTGTTCCCGGACCGGACGAAGCAGCAGATCACCGTGAATATCACCTACTTCGTCGGCTCGCGGCACGAATCGTAC
>CAZOEX010000146.1:0-6259 GCA_964578925.1 uncultured Gemmatimonadota bacterium
CGATGTCGCTGAGGGTCTCGTCGTACATCTCCAGCATCTCGTCGAACTCCTCGTCGGCGTATTCGCCGAGCTCGAGGTCTTCGACGCTCATGCCGCCGCCCGCCATGCCCCACTCCGTCTCCGTGACGTGAGAGGTCAGGGCGTCGGACAGACTCATCTTTCCACCGTCGTCGGAATCCGCATCGTCGGACGCGGCGTCGCCGGCGTCTTCGTCGGACGCGGCGTCGCCGGCGGCGTCCGTGGATGCCTCTTGATCGCTCGCGGGAGCGGCGGTGGCGGCGCCTGTAGCCGAGGCTACGTCGGTGCTGGCGTCCGTCTCAGCGGTATTGGAGGAGTCGGTCTCGGAGGGCTGGGGATCGGTTGAGGTTTGCTCGTTCATAATTGAAAGACTGCTAACGGATGAGGGTTGAGGTTCACGGCAATACGCCGACGCATGACAAGCGCGGGAAAGTAGACGTGGCATGGGCTTCCGTCAACCTGTGGCGGGGGTGGCTCAACCGTCCTCCTCCGAGCGCTTCGCCTCGTACAGCCGGACGATCTCCTCGACCACTTCCCCGCGGTTGCGCTCCGTGTTGTCGAGCTCGATCGCGTCCTCCGCCCGAGCCAGGGGGGCGATCACCCGGCGGCTGTCCCGCTCGTCGCGCTCCCGCAGCCGTTCGGCTTCCGCCGCGAGCTCCTCCGCGTCGGGAGCCTTCTCGTCGTCGGCGAGCCGGCGACGCGCGCGTTCCTCGGGGCTGGCGACGAGGAAGATCTTGAGGAAAGCCTCCGGAAAGACCTCGGTGCCGATGTCCCGGCCGTCGACCACCAGGCCGGCGCCGTGAGCCGCCGCCCGCAAGGCCGCGTTGACGTGGTCTCGAACGGCCTGCCGTTCGGCGACCTGCGACGCGCGCCGGCTGACCTCGGCCGAGTGCAGCCACCGGCCCGGCCGCTCGCCGTTCACCCGGAGGCGGTAGGACGGCGGGTCGGGCGTCAGGTCGAGCTCGATATTCTCCACACGCGCGCCGAAGTCGGGCGCGTCGATCCAGCCGTCCCGGAGCGCCGTCCAGGCGACGGCCCGATACAGCAGGCCCGAGTTCAGGTGGACGAAGCCGAGACGCTCGGCCACGTCCCGGGCCGTGGAGCTCTTCCCCGAGGCCGAGGGCCCGTCGATCGCGACGACGTGAGACGGGAGATCGGAAGCGCTCACGGCGACCGCCCGGATCGAATGCGCTCGAGGTCCGCCCAGAAGCCGGGATAGGAGACGGCCGCGCAGTCCGGATCGTCGATCTCGACGGCCGCTCCGGGCACCGCGCTCAGGGCCCCGAACGCCATCGCGATCCGGTGATCCCCGCGGGCGGAGATCGCGCCGGCCGGCGAGTGCTCGGGGCGGCCGCGAATCGCCAGGCCGTCGTCCCGCTCCTCCGCCTCGATCCCCACGGCCGCCAGGTTGTCGGCCAGCGCCGACAGCCGATCGGTCTCCTTCACCCGCAGCTCCTCCGCGCCGCGGATTTCGGTCACCCCGACGGCTCGCGACGCGAGCACGGAGAGGACCGGGATCTCGTCGATCAGCGCCGCCATCCGGCCGGGCCCGATCGTCGCGGCGACGAGGGGTCCGGCACCCGGTCTTGCGGTGATCCGGCCCACCGGCTCGCCCATCATCTCGCCGGCGGGTTCGATCTCCACGTCGACCCCGAGTTCCTCGAGCACCTCCAGGTAGGCGGTCCGCGTCTCGTTGAGGAGCACGCCCTCCACGCTCACCTTTCGGCCGCCCAGCACGCCGGCGACGAGCAAGAAGGCCGCGGACGACGGATCGCCGGGCACCGAGAGATCGGACGCGACCATCTCCTCGCGCGCACCCGGCGCCAGGTGCAGGTGCGCGCCTTCGTCCTCCGGTCCGAACTCGATCGGGGCGCCGAGGCGCGCCAGCAGCCGCTCGGTGTGATCGCGCGAGCGTCCCGGCTCCCACATCTCGAACTCGACGCCGGCCATGAGGGCGGCCAGCACGAGCGCGCTCTTCACCTGGGCGCTCGCGACGCGGGAGCGATACCGGAGCACGCGGAGGCTACCGGTCGCCCGGGGAGCGAGCCGGATCGGGAGCCGGTCGTCCGCCTCCAGGTACTCGATCTTCGCGCCCATGGCCTGGAGCGGGTAGACGACCCGGTCCATCGGCCGCCGCCGAAGCGAGACGTCGCCGTCGATCGTCACCTCGAGCCCCAGGCCCGCGAAGAGACCCGTCAGGAGCCGGGCCGTCGTCCCGCTGTTCCCGCAGTCGATCCTCCGGCCGGCCCGCCAGGAGCCCGGCGGCGTCACGACCGCCGTGACGTCCTGCCCGCCGCCCTCGCCGGCGCCGGGCCAACGGATGTCGGCGCCCACGGCCGACAGGGCGGCCGCCGTGCTCCTCACGTCGGCCGCGTCGGGGAGCCCGGTGATGCGGACCGCGGAGGGAGCGATCGAGGCGACGATCAGCGCCCGATGGCCGATCGACTTGTCCCCCGGAACGCGAAGCTCGAGGGCGGTCGCATCCGTCGCGGCATCCTTCGCGGCGTCCGTCACGCCGATTCCTCCCGCAGCGGCACCTCGATCTCGAGCCCGTCCTCTGCCGCCGCGACATCGGGAAATGCGCCGCGGGCCTCGGCCACCATTCGCTTCGGCAGCTCGGAGTAGCGCGCGCTGAAATGGGTGAGCATGAGCTGCCGCACACCGGCATCGGCCGCCACCTCGGCGGCCTGGCGCGCCGTGGAGTGGTACGTCTCGCGCGCCCGGTCACGCTCCTCGCTCGTGAAGGTCGCCTCGTGGATGAGCAGATCGGCGCCCGCCGCCGCCTCCCGCACCGCGCCGCAGGGCCGCGTGTCGCCCGTGTAGACGACGGAGCGGCCGGGACGGGCCGCGCCGACCAGGTCGGCCGCCCGCACGATGCGCCCGTCCTCCAGTGTTACGTCCTCGCCCCGGTGCAGCCGTCCGAAGAGCGGCCCCTCGGGCACGCCCGCGGCCCGGGCCCGTTCGACGTCGAAGCGACCGAGGCGGTCGGGCTCGGCCAGGACGTAGCCGAGCGACGCCGTCGTGTGCTCGGTGGGGAAGGCGCGGATCTCGTAGCCCTCGAACGCGACCGCCTCCCCGGCGCGGAGCCCGCGCACGTCCAGGTCGAAGGTGAAGCGGTCGCCGCCTATCTCGGCCGCCCGCCGCGCCAGCGTCTCCCGGCCGGCCGGACAGTAGACGGTGAGGGGCGCCTCCCTGCCCTGCAGGCTCATCGTGCGAAGCAGGCCGGGGAGCCCGAGGTAGTGGTCGGCGTGCAGGTGCGTGAGGAAGACGCCCTGTACGGTGAAGCCGACCGCGTAGCGCATCATCTGCCGCTGGGTTCCCTCTCCGCAGTCGAACAGATGCAGGTCGCCCTCCCGCTGGATGGCCAGCGAGGAGACACCCCGACGCACGGTCGGACGAGACGAGGACGTTCCGAGAAAGGTCAGCCGTAGCACGGCCGCAACCTACCGCTCACTGCCGAAGCGTCAACGCCGCGCCGGGTACGCGCCGGCCCTGCGAACACCGTTCGGCACGCGCTCTGCACACTCGATGGGACGTCCGCCGTCCCGATGAGCGGGAGGCGGGTGATGATCGCGCGATCCAGCACCGACAGGCACCGAACCGACCGGCCGCGGGCCGGCGCGAAAGGCTGAGTCCACCGCAGAATGCAAGGCGACCGCCCCCAACCCGGATACGATCTGCTCACGCACCTTCGCCGTCTCGAGACGCGCATCGCGCGCCTCCAGAAGGGCTGGCAGGCGTTCCGCGGCGACCCCCGCCCCGAGCGGCTCGAAGAGTTTCGCGAGGCGTTCGCGCGCACCGATCGCGCGCTCGGCGAGCTCGCCGATCGACTCGGCGCTCGAGGGTCCGAGCCGGCATCCGTCGACCCCTTCCGGGCCGACGCGCGCTCGGTCGTCGAGGCCGGTCGCACGCTCGACCAGGCGCTGGCGGAGATCAACCGGGCCTGGGGCTTCCTGCGCCGCGAGCCCGACCCCGAGGGATTGAGCGGGCTGGCCGACCGGCTGGCGCGCGCCGAGGCGGCCGCGGCGCTCCTCCGACGGGCGCTGCCTCCGACCGATGCGTCCGCCGACGACGAGGACGCCGGCGCCCGGCCGGCCGGGCCCGCCGCCTCCGGCGCCGGAAGCCTCGACACGCTGCTGGCCCGGATCCGGGACGACTGGCAGAACCTCCGGCGCGAGCCCGCGCCCGACCGGGCCGGCGTGCTGCGGGGCGAGCTGGCGGAAGCCCGGCGGCTGGCCGAGACGCTGCGCCAGCGACTCGAAAAGGACGCCCCGGACGAAACGACCGCCCGCTACCTGACCGGGATGGACGACTCCGTGCGCTTCGCCCCCTATCGCGACGCGTTCACCGGACTCTACAATCGCGAGGGCTTCGATACCCTCGCCGGCGCCGAGCTCAAGCGCTGCCGGCGCTACTCCCGCTCGTTCGGGCTGCTGCTCATCGAGACCCGGGCGGGCGATCTCGCCGAGCTGCGGGGCGCGATCGCGACGCTCACTTCGCTGTTGCGGGGCTACGACCTTGTGAGCCGCTACTCCGATCGCCGGCTCGTCGTGGGCCTGCCGGAGACCGACGGGGCGGAGACGCGCCGGATCGCCGCACGCCTGCTCCGGGCGCTCGAGGCGGACGGTCGATCGGCGGTCAGCCGGCTCAGCTACGCCCTCATGCCCGAGGACGGCGCGACGCTCGCCTCGCTCATGCAGGCGGCCGAACGCAACCTGGCCGGGGAGCTCGGCGCGTAGGCGTCAGGGCAGCTCCATCTTCTCGTCGCTCTCGGCATCTCCGAGCGCCCGCTCGAGCGTCTCCCCGAGCACCTCGAGCGGCGCGGCGCCCACCAGCTTGTAGCGGCCGAGCAGGATCGTCGGCGTGGCCTCGATCGCGTAGCGCTCCGCCTCGGCCTCGACCTCCCGAAGCGTCTGCTCGTAGCGCGCGTCCTCCAGGGCGGCCTCGAGCCCCTCGCGGTCCACGCCGCTCGATTCCGCCAGCTCCAGGACGACCGCCTCCTCCTCGATGTCGCGCCCGTCCACGAAGACCGCGCGGAAGAGCGCCCGGTGGAGCCGGTCGAACTCCCCCGCGCCGCAATCGCGCGCGAACTCCGCCGCCTGCAGCGCGGTTCGCGGATCGGGAGGCGTCGGGGGAAGCGACAGGGTGAGCCCGAGTCCGGCGGCGTCGCGGCGCAGCGACTGGAGGGTGTCGGAGATCGAGCCGTCGTCGCCCGTGGCCCGGCTCCAGGCGGCGGCGCCGGCGACGTCCGCCCCGGTCCCGGCGATCCGCTCGACGGGCGGAAGCGGCCGCCAGACCACTCGCACCGGCGCCTCGGAGGCGAGCAGATCGAGTCGGCCCTGCGCGATGTAGCTGTGCGGACAGGCGTAGTGGCCGTAGAGGAACGCGGAGATCGGCACGCTCAGTCGGAGTTCTCCCCGGTGGCTTCGGCGTCCTCGGTTACATCGTCTTCGGCTTCATCAGCGAGCGCATCCCCCCGAAGTGCCGCCTCGAGGAGCTGCCCCAGCTCGTCGGCGGCGGGAAGCGGTCCGGGCGGACGGCCGGTCACCGCGTGGCGCTCCGCCGAGCCGTCGAGCCGGGTGAAGACGATCCCGCACAGGTCGGCGGAGGCCTCGTCGGCCTCGGCCCAGGCCGGCCCGGTCTGCTGCACGAGCCAGGAATCGCCGTCCGGCTCGATCACGCCCTCGGTCACCGTGAGGTTCGTGGCGCTCTCCTCGAGCTCCGTCAGCTCCTCCGGCGTGAGGTCGGCCAGGCGGCGGCCCTCCGGCAGCGTCGCCCGCAACTCCTTCTCGGGAAAGACGACGAGCGAGAGCCCCGAGGCGGCCCGGAGCGCTTCGACGGCCCCGTTTCGAACCCGATCGGCGTCATTCATCGGCGTCACTCGTCCAAGCGTCATTCATCGGCGTCATAATCCGAGAGTCGTTCATCGGCATCACCGTTCCAATCATCCGTAGCATGCCTCTTCCTCGTTCCCCGGGAGGGCGGCCTCCGTCTCGCGGCTGGCGAGCGCTTCTTCGGCGGCCGCGTCCACTTCCCGCTCGACCTCCGCCTCGATCTCGGCCAGCTCCTCCCGGGTCACGCCGCCGGTGCGCTCGGCGGGCAGGGCCAGGAGCGCCTCCTCGTACAGGCCGATCGGGTCGCGCCGGCCCCACTTCTCGAACTGCTCCTTCGGGAAGGTGCGGCGCGCCTCGGCCACGTCGTGCGTGGCGTGCCCTCCCATGCGGAAGGTCTCGGCGGCGAT